>DZBU01000007.1 GCA_022730015.1 Candidatus Elulimicrobium sp.
GCTTCACAAAACTAAAAAACAGCATGCAGGTGCTGTTTTTCTTAACGTTTTGTGCGGGCGAGAGGAATCGAACCCCCAACTACTGCTTGGAAGGCAGTCGTTTTACCACTAAACTACGCCCGCGAGCGAGTAAGATAATGCTAAGCTTGCTTGGACATTAGCCTTACGAGCGAAGCGGCCGTATCGTTAGATACACCCGCAAGAAGATAAAGTGCTCACAATATTTCTATCTCGCTACTCCAAAACTGAAGTCCCACCATCCTAGCATACCCAACTAAGATTTCAATCAGTAATGCAAAAGCCCCTGGCTAAGGGACTTTTGCGTTGTGGTGGGAAATAGCAAAGGAATACTCCTTATATTTCCGTTCATAGCGTATTACCTCCGCTACCTGAAAATTATAGCATAGCTAGGAAAAGAAAAGAAAAAGCGGGCAGGGCCGAAGGCCCCGCCCGCTTTTAATAAGAAACAGTAATTACTTCACTGCATCCTTGAGAGCCTTCGCTGCACGGAACTTTGGTACGCGCATTGCTGGCACCTTTACGGTCTCACCAGTGCGTGGGTTACGAGCTTCACGTGAAGCACGCATCTTTGCTTCGAAGATACCAAATCCTGCGACTGATACCTGTGAACCGTCCTTCATGGCTGCTTCAATGCTGCCAAACACTGCGTCGACAGCGCGCTCGGCGTCTGCCTTAGTGGTGTCGAGAACCTCGTGCACTTTGCTGATGATGTCTGCTTTGTTCATAGATCTGAAATTTAAATTCTATGCGTTTAAAATTGTGGTGAGCGATAACTCAAGCACGGTGCCGTAAATTGGCTTGAAAACATTATATAGCAAGGCTTTTCTCCTGCAACGACTACACAAATGAATATCGTGTGGTGTAATTTATTTTTGGTAGTTAATGGAAAAAGCACCTGACCTACTTTCTCGAGACACGAATGAAGAAAATTACGGAGCTAAGCGACAATAATTTTCAAATGCCAGAATTTATTCTCTTCTTGAGTGAATTCTGACCAAGTTCTCTGCTCAGAATTGCTAGACGCTATTCCTCCGCAAGGTCTCTTAAAAGTAGGTCGGGCGCTTTTTTATGACACTAACTACCGCGCGTAACTCACTACTCGCGTCTCCCGAATGACATGCACCTTGATCTCACCTGGGTAGCGCAGCTGCGCCTCAATGTTCGTAGCTATGGTGCGCGCTAAGGTATTTGTCTCAAAATCATTGAGTGCGGTTGGATTGACGAGCACGCGAATCTCCCGACCAGCGGCAATAGCAAACGCTTTCTCAACACCAACCAAGCTAGTGGCGATATTTTCAAGATCAGATAAACGTTTGATGTAGTTCTCGAGTGAATCACGACGCGCACCTGGGCGACCACCAGAGATAGCATCAGCTACCTGCACGATGATGGATTCTGGTGTGTCGTATGGATACTCTTCATGGTGCGCACGCATGGCGTGAATGACCGCGTCATTCACTCCATATTTCTCAAGGATGCGAATACCAATTTCCACATGAGTGCCAGCCACTTCATGGCTCACGGTCTTGCCGATGTCATGGAGAAGTGCACCCGCTCGCGCTACAGCTGGATCGGCGCCGACCTCCTCTGCAATGATGCTCGAGATATGGGCCATTTCAACCGAGTGCCAAAGTACATTTTGACCATAGCTCGTACGGAAGTGTAGGCGACCAAGAATGGTCACTAGGTCGGGATGCAGGTTCGGCACGTTGGCTTCATAACAAGCCTTCTCTCCCATAGCACGCACGGTCTTGGCAACTTCAGCGCGGGCTTTTTCAACCACCTCCTCGATCTTGGCGGGTTGAATGCGTCCATCTTTAAGAAGCGCCTCGAGCGCCACGCGAGCAATCTCGCGACGGATCGGATCAAAGGAAGAAAGGACGATGTATCCAGGGGATTCATCAATAAGAACGTCGACGCCAGTCGCATGTTCAAAAGCGCGGACGTTTCGTCCTTCTTTACCAATGACCTTGCCTTTCAGGTCGTCGCTTGGGATCTCGACATGGGCGGTCATCAGGCTCGGTGCCATGGTATTACCGAGACGATGAACAGCCGCCAAAAGGATGTTCTGCGCTTTGGCTTCGTATTGTTCTTCAGAAAAGCGTTCGAGCTTCATGAGGCGTGTACTAAGGTCCTCTGCTCGTTCGACCTCCACTTTTTTAATGATGTGCTCGAAGGCTTCTTCTTTAGAAATGCCAGCTACCTCGGCGATCTTTTTATCAATATCGTCTTTTCGTTCATCAAGTTGCGCTTTGATCGATTTGATCTGCTCGACTTTGGTGCGCAGATCTTCCTTTTGTGAATCTAGTTCGATCTGTCGTTCGTCGAGGACTTCTTCTCGTTTCGAGAGTCGTTCTTCCTTCTGCTCAAGTTTTTCCTCCAGGTGCTTTCGCTCAGTTTTCGCTTCGTTCTCGATCTTTTCGGCCTTTGCCTCTGCTTCCTCCACTACCGACAAAGCCTTCCGTTCGGCTGCTATCTCGCGCTCTTTGATCGTCAGTTCCAGTGAATTCCGCTTGGACTGAGCGTGTAGATATCGTGCCGCATAACCAACTGCAATACCGAGAAACAAAGCGCCAACCAGCAAAACCGCAAAAATAAGGGGTGTTGGCATGCAATTATTTCTTATGTTGTTCGTAAATCCAGTACATTTTAACTGTACTAGAGAGTCGGGGGTTTGTAAAACAGCGGCGGGGTTGCATCTTCTCAGGTGCATTGAAGACTGAATGGTGGGTCGCTGAAAGCAAATATCTGACTGCGCAGTGAATAGTTGCCATTTGTGAAGAAAGATGGCATCTTGTGAGCGGACTAGTTTTTATACAAAGGGGGAAACATGGAAACAATGACCATTGAAGAACTTTCGAATCTAGACATTCGCGACCTACTTGTCGAATCCGGATGCCCACTAGAAGGTTTTACCATCAGTCGTGATGACTTTAGTTCAATTCGGATCATCGCGGTGCAGTATTTAGCGAAAGAAAAAGTCAGTCTTGAAAAGGCTCTGCAGTGGGCATTCTTCAAACGAATGGAATTCACTGGACGGATGGAGACTGTCTTACGTGCGGTCAGCGATCACGAGCGGCACACACTGTCTGCGGTCGCTTTTACTAATGACCAGATCCCTCAGAAAAATGGAAAGTATCCCCATTCTGTGTGATACAAAAATCCCCGGTGCCATAATTGGCTGTCGGGGATTTTTATAGGGTTGCCGCTGCTTTGGGTGGGAGGAGTATTTACGAATAGATCTTATCTACAATACCGTATTTCACCGCCTCTTCGGCATCCATGAAGAAGTCACGATCTGTGTCTTTCTCGATCTGCTTGAGGGACTGCTTGGTTGCTTTAGCGAGCATGCTGTTGAGCCGATTCTTGGTCTTCACAATGTGCTTGGCAGTAATTTCAATATCGCTCGCCTGACCTTGCGCACCACCCCACGGCTGATGGATCATTACTTCAGCATTAGGAAGTACAAAACGCTTGCCGCGGGCTCCCTGCGAGAGAATGATCGATCCCATAGACGCTGCCATTCCTACGCACACAGTCGCAACATCAGGCTTGATGTGGTTCATGGTGTCAACAATCGAAAGCCCAGCGGTTACACTTCCACCAGGTGAGTTAACGTAAAGGAAGATGTCTTTTTTTGGATCTTCTGCCTCTAGGAAGAGTAGTTGGGCCACAATAAGACTAGCTGTGTAATCTTCGATCGGACCGGTTACAAAGATAATCCGCTCTTTAAGAAGGCGAGAGTAAATATCAAACGCACGTTCTCCGCCAACGGTCTTTTCAATGACCATTGGGACGAGAGTAGCTTGTGGCAGGTCGTTGTGTTTTTCGGGTTTCATAATTTGTTTCAAATTTTCAGATTCACTAGTTGGTACTCGCGTATCGTAACAAAATTGCAGAAAAAGCAAAGCTTTCCGGTATAAATGAAAAGCCGCCTTACGAGAAAGGCGGCTGGAGAAGCTGGAGTGTTACGCTTTCAGCGCAATGATCCGGCGTAGGGTTATGTAGGCGGGTGATTGCCGAGAAAGACAGTTTCCTTCGATTGCTGGACAGCGACCGTCGGACTTGCGGTTGTTACAGCGACTGTGTCCAGGCTTGCGGTTGCAGCTGAATGTAACTAGGATCGGGCTGAGTTGTTGCTCAACACTGGTACTAATCATTTTATGGCCCCTTTCATCGGTATATAAAGAACAATGCTATTTTGTTCAGAAACAAAAATTCCCGGTCGAGCCGGGTGTCTCATGACAATTTGTCCCTGGCTCCTACACACCAACACCAGTCAAACAGATTCGCTTTCTCGAAAGAGCAAGGAAAGGGTTTAATAAAGATGCGGTATGCACATGTGCATCATAATCAAAAAGACCAGTTTTGCAACTGGTCTTTGGTGTTAATCAAGATTTTTCAAAAAACCGGTCAACATTGCTTTCTTCAGACAGGGATCAAGTCCTATGCTCAGCCGTTTAGGAGACGGCTTCCGCAATGTCTTCAGAAAGCATTGTTGACCGGTCTACTACAACTACTTTGACTCCAAGCTCTTCATTACAGCTTCATTGAGAAGGACCGAAGCGACGTAGAGGCGCACGCGGTGTTCGTCAGCGTCTTTAAAGCGTTCCATTAGCTCACTTGTCTGCTTGTTTACCTGCTCCATATCAGGAGTGATATTTTCTTTTTTAGCAATCTCGTTAAGAAGGAGTTGGAGTTTGGCGCGCGTTTCAGCTGCTGGAGTCCACTCCTTCTTAAGGTCTTCCTTAGTCTTTTTGATGTGGGTGAGATAGTCATCCATCTTAAGATTGGCGCGCTCAAGGTCTTCCTCCATCTGGGCAAACATTTGGTTTATCTCCGAATCGATAAGGATCTGTGGGAGCTCCAATTCAGTCTTGGCAATGATGCCATCGGTAATATCTGCGCGGTGCTTGGCGGCGTTCTGCTGCTTCTTTTCAATCTCGAGGTGTTCTCGAAGCTTGGCTTTGAAATCAGCGACAGTTTCAAACTGCCCAGGTTGACCAAGGGTTTTTACATACTCATCGGTGAGCTCAGGAAGCGGGGCGTCTTCCTTTTCGTCAGCCTCAGATTCTGGGGCAGGGAGGTCACTGTCGTCTGCCTTAGCGGCGGCTTTAGATTGGAGCCGTTCGTAAGCAGCTTTTTGACGCTGAATATCTTTGATCTGTTTTGCCAATTCTTCTTCGGTCACTTCGTCACTTGGGTGGTTAGTATTGACCTCCTTAGCGATCTTTTCATATTCGGGCAGCTCAAACTTTGGTAGGACAGCCACGGTTACAGTAAAAGCTAGGGGGTTTCCCGGTGCGATCTTGGTAATCTCGACTTTTGGATGACCAATAACCTCGAGTTTGTGCTCTTCTACTATATGTGGGTAGGCATGAGCGATCGCTCGCTCTGCCATTTCAGCTAAAAGGGTCATTTCTCCGAGGTGTTTTTCTAATACTGGAGTTGGAATATGTCCTTTGCGGAAGCCTGGTAAGTCAACGTGCTTACCAAGTGCTACGAGAGCCGCGTTACGCTCACTTTGTAATTCCACATAGGGAAGTTCGCCGCTGATCTTGACTATCGAACCAGGGAGTGTCTCGATAGTAAATGCTTTCTTAAAGTCGACTTCGTGGTTGTGAGAATGTGATTGTGACATAGTGTTCGCCAGTGTACGAAAGATTGCAGAAAATGCAACTATTTTTTAGCAACTAAAAAACCAGCGAGATTTGCAGGGCCTTTGTGACCAGATGCAAATCTCGCTGGTTTACGTTGTCTTACTCTAGTGACGCTTCAAGTTCAGTCTCGATATTTTGCAGTTCAGCATCAAGGCTATCAAGATTAGTTGCCTCGAGATCTGCTTCTATAGCACTCAGTTCGTCTGAAGGACTGGTTACCAACATCATGTCAGTTTGGGCTTCAGCCGTGGTGCTTTCTGGTTCGTTGTTCTGTTCGGGAGTTGGACGAGCAACTTCAGGTGTGGAAAGGGCGGGGGTGGTGGTCAGTGTGCTGAACCAGTAGTACATGCCTCCGAGTATCAGTACTAAAAGCAAAGCAAGAATAAGAAGAAGTGGGCCGCTAATGATACTTGATCCTGCATCAGCATCAGGTGCTTGGAGGGCACCATTTTTTGGCATTTTCATTTCTAGACCTTCGAAGTTTGGTTCTTGTATTTTGTGATCTTCTTGCATACGTTATATGAGATTAGAGATTGATCAAGGTTGCTACTGCTCCGCAGGGCCCGTTTCATCGGTCGTATTGTTGCGAACCGCTTCACTAGTGCCGGCGCCAAGTTCTGCTTCAGTTACGGCTTCTTTTAAGGCGGCAACACTTGCTCGCATTGCTTCGTGAGCAGCTCTAAGATGATCTCGAACGGAGGTATAGGTCATTTTTACATCATTCCATGCAGCCCGGACGTCTTCGGAGCCAACGGCTGTTGTCACGTCCCGATCGATAGTGCTAATTGCTGCCGCTGCTGCATCAAGTGATTGCTGTGCAGAAGCTAGGTATTGGGCAGCTTCACTAACGTCGACGTCGAGCCCCTCTAATTTTTTGATTCGACTCGAGAGGCGGTCGATGATGTTTTGTAGTCTGGCAATGACAGCATCGATCCGATTACTCATGTTTGCAGCCAAATTGACAATACGTTCTTGCGCGCGTGCCTCAAGTGCCGTGCGACGCTCCTCAATGTTCTGCTGTATTTCAGCTTTACGTTCTTCTACCACCTGTTGACGTTCAGTCGCAGTATCTTGCCTTTCTATTTCTCGGGCTTGGCGTAGTTCCTCGAGCGCAGCTTGTTCCTCGATTGGATTAGTCATGTCCTGCGCGAGAGCGAGAGCAGCGCCACCAAAGAGGGCCAAAAATATCGCATGACTGATAATAATATGTGTAATTGTTTTCATAGTATTCGTCATTGTAAAACGCTTAATAGGACTCCCTTATAGTAAGTACCTATAAAGTATAGCGCCGCTGGGGATTTACCCCAGCGGCGCTATACACAGCCGTAGTTGATTTTTACAATATAAGCTTTATTTCTGTGCGTCGTAGAGTTCTCTACTTTTCACAAAGGCCGCTTTAGCCTCTGCTGCTCCGTGCCATTTACCAACCGATACTTCTTTATTCTGTACTTTTTTGTACGTCTCAAAGAAGTGAGTCATCTCTTTAATGAAGTGCTTATTAAGATCTCCGATATCATGAACATCAACAAAACGAGGATCGTCGATCGGTACGGCAACTACCTTATCATCACGCTCTCCACCGTCAATCATTTCCATGATCGCTACCGGTCGAGCTTTCACGAGAATGCCAGGAGCTAGTGGGTAAGTGGTGACCAGCACGACGTCGAGAGCATCGCCATCATCGAAGTGAGTCTGGGGTACAAACCCGTAATCAAATGGATAGTCTTGTGCAGTGTGCATAACACGATCCAGTGCTATGATGCCGGTTTCCTTGTCGATCTCGTATTTGTTCTTTGAGAACTTTGGGATTTCGATGATGACGTTCATTTCATCGGCAGTACCAGCAGGAATATCATGTAGAAGATTCATAGTTGTATCTGATTTATGAAGTATCGTTATGCTAATTGCTTTTCAGCTTCTTCGGGTGTATCGATTTCATCTTCTTCCTCCGTGTCTGGAGTCATGTCACGATCTCCAGTTTCATCTGCTTCGTCAAGAACTTCTTCAAGATCTGGTTTGGTGGTCGTTGCATCTTCATTTTCTAAGACGTCATCGTCTTCACCAACCTCGCTATCAAGAGGTGCTTCAAGATCAACAGCTCCATCAGCATCTGCTTCAGCGAGTTCCTCGCCAGTGTTTGCAGAAACGATGTCGATTTTCCAGCCGGTGAGCTTTGCTGCCAATCGAACGTTCTGTCCGCCGCGACCGATAGCGAGTGATTGTTGGTCGTTTGCTACTTCAGCAATGGCATGACCTCGTTCATTGGTCTCAGCATTAGGCTCTGATTCAATACGAATATTCATGACTTGCGCAGGAGAAAGTGCGTCTTCAATGAATTCGGCTGGTTCAGGTGACCATTCAATGATGTCGATTTTTTCACCGCCGAGCTCACTCATAACGGTAGAAACACGAACACCACGCTGCCCCACCAAGGATCCAACAGGATCGATGTGTTCATCATGGGCGTACACAGCGATCTTGGTGCGTGCGCCAGCTTCGCGAGCGACAGCTTTGACTTCAACAGCACCGGTCTGCAATTCGGGGGCTTCAATCATAAAGAGAGAGACGAGGAAATCAGGGTGTGAGCGAGAAAGTTTGAGAAAGATTCCGCGTGGGGTTTCTTCTACCGCAAGAAGAATGGCGCGAACTCGTTCTCCTGGTTTGAAGCGTTCGCCGGGAATTTGTTCCTCGTATGGCATGATCGCGGTAACTCGACCGAGATCAACGTAGAGGTTGCCACGTTCAAAACGCTGAACATGTCCAATGACAATGTCACCAGCTTTCTGACCGAATTCAGCGAGGGCTGATTCTTTTTCGGCCTCGCGGATCTTTTGCATAATGACCTGCTTGGCGGTTTGGGCAGCAATGCGTCCAAAATCATCTTTTGATTCAAGGGGGAAGACAAGCTCTTCGTTTAGCTGTACGTCCTTCTTGATCATGCGAGCCGTGTTAACCATGATGTGCTTTTCATCATCAAAACGCACTTTCTTTTCCTCTCCCTCCATTTCAGTTTCCTCTCCTTCCTCTTCGATTGGGTTACCCTCTTCATCAAGTTCTGGTTCTGGCTTTAACATGCTTTCGTCAACCACGATCTTGATTTGGTTGAAGGTGGTCGTACCGCTATTGAGGTCAAATTTGCAGGTAATGATCTGGCCACGCTTTCCGAATTCTTTTTTGTACGCAGTAGCAAGCGCTTGTTCCATAGCATCGATCATGCGTTCGCGGGGAATGCCACGCTCTTCTTCCATTTCAGCGAGGACGGAATTGATTACTTTTAGGTCAAACATATGTGATTTGTTAGTGGTTAATTGTGTTTTTCTATATAAAGTCAAAAATATGTGATGATTCTCGCCACGCCACTTCTAGGTAGGAAGTGATGTGGCGAGCGCTCAATTTTATAAAATCGCAAGGCGATTAATAAAATTGGCGTCTTACGAAAGCTGCTCGGCCAAAGGCCGAGCAGTCGTCATCAGATAAAGTGAGTGTACTCTGGGTAAAGAAAAAAGTCAAAAATAATTAAATAGCATCTAGCTGTAGTCAGTCGTGTACATCTTTGCTGTGCGAGAGTGGTGCGATGGTATACTGAGAACAACTCGTACCGGAGGTTTAATAGTTCATTGTCTTCATTGTGCGTATCCAAGACGAACAACTCAAACGTTTCATACTCGATGCCGGGCTTATTACCAAGGCTGATATCAGTGCGGCCGAAAAGGTTGCCAAAGAAGAAGACCGTACACTCAGTGAAGCGTTGATCGCTCATGGACACATGACAGAAGACGATGTCCGTCGAGTTGAATCATATGTGCTTGGTATTCCCTTTGTGTCGCTGAAGAACATGAAGATCGAGTTTGAGACGCTCTCACTTATTCCCGAACCAGTGGCGCGCAACCACAACATCATTGCATACAAGCGCACTGACGAGACGCTCGAAGTAGCCATGCTCGACACCGCTGATCTTCCCGCCATCGACTTCATCAAAAAAAAGGTAGAGCTCCGTATTCAGCCGCGACTCACGGATACCGAATCAATGCGTTCGGCCTTGCGGCAGTACCAAAAGACCTTGAAAGATGAGTTCGGTGATCTCATCATGAAAGACGCTTCCGAACTAAAGATACTGAATGAAGACGGGGAGGAAGTGAATGAGCATGAGCTCAAGAAAATGGCAGAAGACCTACCGGTGGTACGTATTGTCGATACGCTGCTCCGACACGCCATCATTCAAGGCGCTTCAGATATTCATATTGAGCCAGGAGAAAACGAAGTACTAGTACGATATCGTATTGATGGTATTTTGAACGACGCAATGAAGCTTCCAAAGATCGCTGCCGACAGTATTGTTGCGCGTCTAAAAGTACTCTCTGGTCTAAAACTCGATCAAAAGCGGTTGCCCCAAGACGGACGTTTCAAAATGGAGATGGATGGACAAAAAGTTGCCTTTCGTGTTTCGATTTTACCTGTTTTTTACGGAGAAAAAGTAGTAATGCGCTTGCTGCGAGAGAACCGAAGTGGTTTTTCACTCGAGGGAATCGGGTTTCATGGTACAACGCTCGATCGTATTCACCGTGCGACACGAGCTACGACGGGTATTATTTTGGTCACTGGACCGACTGGTTCTGGTAAATCTACGACGCTCTACACGATCCTTGATATCGTTAATACTCCTGAGGTAAACATCTCTACTATCGAAGACCCAATCGAGTACCAGATGCCTCGTGTCAATCAATCACAGGTGAAACCTGAGATCGGATTTACGTTTGCCGCCGGGCTACGCTCACTGATGCGTCAAGATCCTGACATCATCATGGTAGGAGAGATTCGTGATGAAGAGACGGCCAGTTTGGCGATCAATGCGGCGCTTACGGGACACTTGGTGTTGGCTACTTTGCACACTAATTCTGCGGTCGGTACGGTGGCCCGCTTGATCGATATGGGTGCGGAAGCGTTCTTGCTTGTTTCAACCCTTCGGGTAGCGGTTGGCCAACGTCTGGTACGTAAGTTGGCTGATGATCGTTTGTCGTACACGCTCACGAAAGCTGAGCGCGACGAACTTGGGAAAAAGGTTGATCTTGACCATGTTCTAAAAGCTTTGAAAGAAGAATCAATCGTCAAAGCAGATGCTACTTGGAATGACATCCCGTTCTATCATCCTAAGGAACGAGGAGAGACAGAAGATGGATACAAGGGGCGAATGGGTATTCATGAAGTTCTAGAAATGTCACCATCAATTAAGGAAATGGTCATGTTAGGGAAGACTGGAGATGAAATAGAAGTGCAGGCTCGTAAAGAAGGAATGTTGACCATGATCGAGGACGGCATCTTCAAGGCAGCCCAGGGTTTGACCAGTATTGAAGAAGTGCTACGAGTCGTTAATGAATAAATGATATGGCAACGTTCACTTACACTGGAGAAGATCGCGAAGGAAACAAGGTTACAAACACTGTAGAAGCTGAGGATCGGTTTGCCGTGTACGCGATTGCGCGCAACCAGGGGCACACTGTCGCATCTATTGATACAAAAGGTAAGCGGCGACTTGGTGGGTCGTGGAACATGGAGCGACTCAACTACATGATGAGCCGAGTGAAGGAAGACGAGTTGGTAATGGTGACTCGTAATCTTGGTTCTATGTTGGTCGCTGGTCTTACCATCACACGCGCCCTCTCTGTTGTTGAGCGACAGAGTAGTAACCCTCGGCTGCAGGGTGTTGTGAAGCGGATCATTGAACGTATAAATCAAGGAGATCCTTTTAATGAAACGCTCAAAGAATTTCCTGAGACCTTTAATAATCTCTATGTTGCTATGGTACGCGCTGGAGAAGAGAGTGGTAATTTAGCTGAGTCACTAAAGACACTCGCTATTCAAATGGAACGTGCTTCAAACCTAAAGAAGAAGGTAAAAGGAGCTATGATCTATCCGGCCATTGTGGTCACGGTTATGGTTGTCATCGGTATTTTAATGATGATCTACGTGATGCCGCAGATCACCGGTGTATTTAAGGGTATGGATAAAGAGCTTCCTGCTACGACAAAGATCCTGATCGGTGTCAGTGACTTCCTGGTCAACTACACTGTTCTTGCGTTAGGTGGATTAGTGGGATTGGTCTTGGGATTCGTGTATGCCCTTCGCACTAAGTGGGGGAAGATTGCTTCATCATGGATCGTTGTGCGATTGCCAGTCATTGGTAACCTTGCAAAAGAGACCAATGCCGCTCGTACTGCACGTACGCTCTCCTCGTTACTTAATTCTGGAGTTGATGTGATCAGGTCGATCACTATTACTGAGGAAGTTTTACAAAATGTTTTTTACAAAGAAGTTTTACAAGACGCAGCGAAGCGAGTAGAAAAGGGTACGGCTTTGTCTGAAACGTTCATCGAACGAAAGGATCTCTATCCAATCTTGGTGGGAGAAATGATCCTGGTGGGAGAAGAGACAGGACAGATCGCGGGCATGCTTGGCGAGTTGGCAATCTTCTATGAAACAGAGGTGGAGCGAAAAACTAAAGATCTTTCAACGATCGTCGAGCCGATCCTTATGGTAGTGATCGGTGCTACCGTTGGATTTTTTGCACTCGCCCTGATCGCACCGATTTACTCTATCTCAGATGGTTTGAAATGATGACATATGAATAAACGATTAACACTCATTGGTTTTACATTGATCGAGATGTTGATCACGTTATCTCTTCTTGCGCTTGTTGCCACACTGTCGATCATCGGCTTTCAAAACTTCGCTCGATTTCAGCAGTACAATCAGGCAGTCAGTGACGTGACCTTTGTACTCGAACAGGCTCGTCTCAGTGCCCGGTCAGCGGTGGCGGATGAAAGTCATGGCGTTAAACTCGATACGGCCTCTCTCACTGAGTTCACCGGTAGTACCTTTGTGGGTGGTGATCCAGATAACATTGTCCATACCTATGGGCTAATCACTTTGCAGCATGGCCTGACTGGCGGTGCAGATGAAATCGTTTTTCAAAAATTGACTGGACTACCTTCAGCAACTGGTACGGTCACAGTAGTGGGAGCGATCTTTACTGCTTCAACAACTATCGAGATCACTGGTGCGGGTGTTGTACAATAATCACAACATGAAGCTCATTTCTAATAAAGATCAAGCTGGCGTCTCTCTCGTTGAAGTAATGATCGCGATTGCGATTATTGCAATAATGATCGTCGTGGTTGGTTACTCAGTACTGACGTACGTTGATGCCCGTACACAGTTGCTTGATGATACAAAAGGCCTGTACCTTGCAGAAGAAGGGGTAGAGTTACTTCGAGCACTTCGTGACGAAGACTGGAATACGATCGATGTCCTTACGCTTGGCGATACCTACGGTTTCACCGTTTCGACCACTACGATTGGTATAGCCGGAGCAGCAGAGATCATTGATGGGGCGTTCCATCGATCATTTGTAGTCAGTGAAGTGCGGCGAGATGGCAACGATGACATTGATCTTTCTGGTGGTGGCTCTGTTGATCCTGACACTCGATCGGTAACGGTTTCAGTGTTTGGCCCAACAGGAACGACTTCGCTTACTTCAATCCTTACTAACGTCAATGCTATATGATCAAAGGATTCGGTATTTGTATGGGTAAAGCTTCGTTGTGTCGTGGATTCACGATTGTCGAAGTGTTGGTGTATCTGGCGATCTTTATAGTGGTATCGACTGCTTCAGTTACCTTTTTATTTTCTCTCAATGATCTTGTCGGTCAGTATCGGATCGAAACGGTGTTATATCGCTCAGGGACAGGGGCGATGGAGCAGATCTTGCTGGCGGTTCGCCAAGCTGATCAAGCTGATCCCGTTGATACCATTGAGGATTCACCAAGTAACGGCAGACTTACTGTAGAAAATGCTGCTATCACCACTTCGTTTACACTCATCGCGGGGGATTTGAATCTAGAAATAAATGGTGAACAGTACGGTGACCTGGTGATGGATGAGGTCATAGTTGATAGTTTCACGGTGTACTACTACCCACTTTCTAACAATCGTGAATTTGTTCGTGTCCGACTTTCGCTGACGGGTGCCGTGACTGGCATGCAGAGCAAGAGCATTACATTATATGGTGGGGCAGTTGTTCGAGGCGCAATATAAATATGAGACAGCAAAAACAAACCTCAAGGGGAGCGGCAATGATGATCTTTGTACTGTTCTTTGCGTTTGCTACCAGTGCACTTTTGTTCATTCTAGGGCAGAGCATCTTTTCTGACCTCTCTGACTTCAACCGACTAACCGACAGCAAGCAATCTTTTTTGGTGGCCGAAAGTCTTACTGATGATGTGGTGTACCGTCGCGTCTTTGGTACATTCGATATTGATTCTGTAGAAACCCTGATAGTAGGACCAGTAGTAGCACAATCGACCACCACGTATGATTCACCGTCTGATGTCTATACAATAAACACCTTGGCTCGGAAAGGTACTACGCATCGTAAAAGCACGGCAGAGATGTCGATTGGGGTTGGTTCAGCTTTCAACTATGGACTACAAGCGGGAAATGGCGGAATCACTCTTGCGAATAATTCACGCATCATCGGTAATGTGTACTCAAATGGTACGGTGCAGGGTGCTGGCAGTTCGGAGGTCTTGGGTGACATTGTTTCAGCGGGCCCAGCAGGCCTCATCAAGGATATTCACGCTACAGGATCGGTGTACGCAAACACGATTGATTACATTGATGCTGATAAAGACGCGTACTTCAATGTCCAAATTGGAACAAACGCACAAAATCCAGTCGGTGGGACCCGTAATTCACCATGGGTAGTAGCGCCGACCAGCACATTCCCGATTCCTACCAGTACCATTCAAGAATGGAAAGATGTCGTGGATGACTACGGTACGGTCATCGCTGCCACTGACCCAGCCTGTTCAAGCGGTACGTATACCATCGATACCAGTATTACTATTGGCTATTTAAAAGTGGAGTGTAATCTTGATATTGTAAAAACAGGCGCATCGACGATTGTTACCCTTACGGGACCAGTCTGGGTGCAAGGTAATTTAAGCTTTACTCAGGGTCCGACTATACAGGTGCATCCTAGCTTAGGCAGACGTAGTGTGCAGATGATCGCTGACAACCCTTCGGATCATCTGACTAGTAGCCAAATTGAGATTCGAAACTCGACTAATTTCCAGGGGTCAGGAGATAGTCGTTCATATATCATGCTCTTATCACTGAATGACTCTGCAAAAACGGGAGGTCCGGAAGTCGCTATTGATATTTCGCAGTCAGCCAATGGTTCGATAGTGGCGTATACAGATTCTGGGTTGGTTGAGATCGGTAACGGTATTGATTTACGTGCTATTACTGGCTACCAGATAAATGTGGCACAAAACACGGATGTGGTGTATGAAGTCGGTCTGGCGAGTCTGCTTTTTACGTCGGGTCCTGGTGGTGGGTATGTTTTGAATGATTGGCAGCAGGGTGAATAGAAACAGTGCGGGACCCTTTGGGCCCCGCACTGTTTTGCTGTGCTACAATCTTCAAGTATGAAACAAACCGTACCGCTGATCGTTGGTAACTGGAAAATGAACCCAGTCACTATGGCTGATGCTGTAGCTCTCAGTATCGCTATTGCTCGTAAACAAAAGACCGCATTAGAGCCACAGGTTGTAATTGCACCGTCGTTCCCGCACCTTTCTGAGGTGGGAAAAAAGATAAAAAAAAGCACTGTTGCACTAGCTGCACAGGATGTTTATACGCAACCCTTAGGGCCGTTTACTGGTGAGGTATCTATTACCCAACTTAAGGATCTCGGCGTGCAGTACGTCATTGTTGGCCACTCGGAACGACGGGCACTTGGTGAGACTGATGAGTTGGTGTGCGAAAAAGTGCAGGTAATCTTGAAACATCAGCTCATACCGATTGTGTGCATAGGGGAACGCGAACGGGATGAGCAGGCAAATTTCTTCACGCTTATTGAAGATCAACTACGGAGTTTAGCCGAGGTCCTCCCCGCTGCTGCTATCAAGAAAGTTGTTGTCGCGTATGAGCCAATCTGGGCTATTGGTACTGGCAACACGGCGACTGTTGAAGATGTAAAAGAGATGCAGTTATTCATTGAGACCGTACTTACAAAACTGTATGATCGGTCGACAGCAAGGAAGGTTCGATTGCTCTATGGTGGTTCAGTAAAACCAGAAAATGCAGCCCTGCTGCATCAAGAAGGAGACATGGAAGGATTTTTAGTGGGCGGTGCCAGTCTTAAGGCAGAAGATTTTGCCGCTATTATAAAAGCAGTATCATGAAAATGAGAAAGATCACTGACATAAAAGAATTGCGTGGGAAGCGTGTGCTGCTTCGCGCTTCGCTAAACATTCCTCTTAAGGATGGAGTGATACAAAATCATCTTCGACTCAAGCGGACGCTACCCACAATGCGCTACCTGCGTGAGCAGGGAGCCAAGGTAGTGATCATTGCTCATATCGGACGGGAACCAGAGGAAACGTTGCAGCCAATATACGAAGAGCTTTTGAAGTATCTCCCGATCCACTGGGGAGGAGACCTTACGACCGAAGGGTTTAGACAGCGAATGGAGCTCATGAGTGATGGTGATATTCTCATGGCAGAAAATCTCCGCCAACATGAGGGAGAAGAAGTAAACGATCCAGATTTTGTGGCTCGGCTAACAGCACTCGGTGATATATTTGTGAATGATGCTTTTGCAGAGGCACACCGAGAACACGCGTCAACGTATGGGGTGGCACTGAAGCTTCCTGCTTATGCGGGGCTCACGCTCCTTGAAGAAGTGACCGAACTGCAGAAGGTAATGCAGCCACAGCACCCATCCCTCTTTCTGCTTGGTGGTTCCAAGTTTGAGACCAAGATGCCCTTGGTAGAAAAATATTTGGAACTATATGATCAGGTGTTCATCGGCGGAGCCTTAGCACACGATATCTTCAAAGCCCGCGGTTGGGAAATGGGGAAGTCACTCGTGTCTGAGGTTTCACTAAACGGAGCAAAATTCTTGGAAAGCAAAAAGCTACTCGTCCCGATCGATGTGATCGTGGAGGGTCCAGATGGACGACAGATCAAAACCCCTGATAAGGTGACTAAAGATGAAAAAATATTTGATTGTGGCCCGATGACCATCGATATGCTCGCGACGTATATTGAAAAAGCCAAAACAATTTTGTGGAATGGGCCGTTTGGTGCCTATGAGTATGGGTATATGCAGAGTACCGAGATCACGGCACGGCACATCGCCGCGGCTGATGCGTATTCGGTCCTCGGTGGAGGTGACACGGTCGCGGCAGTCGAAAAGATGCGCATCAATGAACTGTTCGGGTTTGTGTCGGTTGGTGGAGGCTCCATGCTCTCGTATTTGGAGCACGGATCGACACCGGTGTTGGATCTACTTCAGGATAAGTGATGTTCGAGAAAAACAGCGAGGGCCCTTCGGGCCCGCGCTGTTTTTGTGCTGACTCACGGAAGAGCTGTCTTGATGTCCGCAGCCTGTTTGGAGAGGACTTCATCAGTTGCCTCTTGCTGTTGCATCATCGCCTTACCAAGGCTCTCTACTTCGGTCATTGGATATAGTCGCAAGTGCACGTGCGGTACTTCAAAGCCTTCCACGACGAGACAGGTGCGTACCGTGTTGAACACCTCGTCAGATGCTTTGGCAACTTTCTGCGCGACGGCAAAAAGGTGGTGATAGGTTTCTGCCGAGAGATCAAAGAGATAGTCAGTTTCTTGTTTAGGAATGACGAGTGTTTGCCCCGGAACGGCAGGGAATTTATCCATCAGAACCACGCAAACCTCGTCCTCGTAAACAAAATGCCCCGGAATTTCGCGGTTGATTATTTTAGTGAAGATGGTGCTCATGGTTTCTTGAGTTAGCGACTAAGTACTGAGAATGGTACCATAGCTGTCACGACCTGTACTCAGAAGACTGAAGCAGACCGGTCGCGCGCTTAGCGAGTAGCGACTATGCGCGGGAGGGTTTGGCTGGGGCGCGCAAGGAGCGTGCGAGTCTAGGGCGCAACCGGTCTGCTTTAAAGCATGTCTGCCTATATATTCCCAGATCCAGCAAAAGAGACTCCAACTATCGTAGAAGGGGTATCACCACTTATCAATCGCCTTTTGGCGGCGAGAGGAATTCTGAATGCGGCCATTGCCAAGGAATTCCTCGCGCCCAACTACGACACGCAGCTACATGACCCGCTCCTCCTCAATGACATTGCCGCCGCCGTCTCGCGCATAAAGAATGCGATTGTACAAAATGAGCGGATCGCGATCTTCAGTGACTATGACTGTGATGGTATTCCAGGGGCTGTTGTGCTCCATGACCTCTTCCAAGCGCTAAACTACGAAAACTTTCAAAACTACATCCCACACCGACACTACGAAGGATTTGGACTCAGTACGCTGGCGATCGATCGGCTCGCTGAAGCGAATGTGAAACTTATCATCACGATCGACTGCGGCACCTCCAACATTGAAGAAGTTGCTTACGCCAAAGAGAAGGGAATCGATGTCATCATCACCGACCATCACGAACCAGAGGAAGAATTGCCAGCGGCTGTTGCAGTGGTAAACCCAAAGTTAGGAGAGTATCCATTTCCGCATCTCTGTGGAGCAGCGGTTGCTTTTAAGCTCGCACAAGCGATACTGATGAAACTCGAGCACGATGTAAAGCCTGGTTGGGAGAAATGGTGGCTCGATATGGTGGGTATCGCTACCATTGCTGACATGGTACCGCTCGTAGGAGAGAATCGTGTGTTGGCACGCTATGGCTTGCAGGTCTTGCGAAAATCACGTCGACCCGGGTTGCAGCAACTTTTAAAGAAAGCGCGGATTGACCAACGCTATCTCACAGAAGAAGATATTGGGTTTACGATCGGCCCGCGCATCAACGCCGCTTCACGAATGGATAACCCAGAGGATGCGTTCTACATGCTATCGGAAACCGATGTGGCGCGGGCCGGAGAGCGGGTTGAACATCTGGAACGGCTGAATGTTGAACGCAAGACACAAGTGGCACTCATGACCAAAGATCTTCATAAGCGAGTGAGTACGCTTGAAGTAGTTCCCGAAGTACTCGTGATGGGACACACTGAGTGGCGGCCGTCACTCGTGGGACTCGCGGCTAACAAACTAGCGGAAGAGTACGGCCGCCCAGCCTTTCTTTGGGGTACGGATGGTAATGGTGTATATAAAGGATCCTGTCGCTCGGGTGGGACAGTGAGTGTGGTGAAACTAATGCAGTCGGCCAAAGGAGTGTTCATCGAGTCGGGTGGCCACCATGCGTCGGGCGGGTTTTCGGTAAAGGAAGAACATATTTTTACCTTTGGTGAACAGCTCAACTTGGCGATGGCGGAGCTCGGCGCTGCTGCCGCGGTATCGGAAGAGCGAGTGATCGACGCCGAGCTCCGCCTCGACGAGGTCAATGAACTCTTGATCAAACAACTAGACCAACTTGCTCCCTACGGCACAGGAAACCCAAAGCCACTTTTTGTATTTAAGCAAGTCACGCCGAGTGTGGTCGAACTGTTTGGCAAGGCCAAGGAACATACGAAACTCACTTTCATGACCGAGCGAGGTAAGCTTGAAGCGATTGCCTTCTTCCAGGTGCCTGAGCAGTTCAAGAAGGTTCCGCAGGTAGACAGTCCCTGTGACTTGGTCGCTCATGTGGAACGTTCGTTCTTCATGGGACGACAGCAGATCCGCTTGCGGATTGTGGAAGTACTTTGATTTCTAAGCAGCCCTCTTCCGGCTCTTAGTGAGAAGCGGCCGGCGCGCGCAAGGAGCGTGTGAGTCGAAGGCTGAGGGACTTCCGTTCTGTGTAGATAATAGTTACTATGCTAGTCTAAAATTCATGAAAACAGTCACAATCTTTACCGATGGAGCAGCTAAAGGAAATCCTGGGCCAGGCGGCTACGGGGCAGTCTTATCTTTTGGAGATCGCGTCCTAGAGATCGGGGAAGGTAAAGTGCTAACCACCAACAACGAAATGGAGCTGCGAGCGGTGGTAGAAGCGCTAAAGCAAGTGCCGGCTGAGATAAAAAAAGTGTCGATATACACTGACTCGAAGTATGTTGTACAAGGTGCTACCAGTTGGATCTTTGGCTGGATGAAAAATGGCTGGCAGACAAAAGTCGGGGGCGATGTATTGCATAGGGAAGTTTGGCAGGAACTCGCAGCGCTGCTCAAAAAAGTTCAGGTTGATTGGCACAAAGTGCCGGGCCACGTGGGAATCATTGGTAATGAGCGGGCTGATTCGATTGCGTCCGATCTTGGTGAAGGGAAGTCGGTGAATTTCTATGATGGACTGCGGACGTCATATGGTTATGAAATTGAAAATGTCTCCTATGACGAAGAGAAAGCGGCACAGCGTAGCGACGCCCGTAAGCGACAGTCTATCAAAGCGTATTCTTACGTGAGTAAGGTGGATGGTGTCACTGAAACGCATCAGACCTGGAAAGAGTGCGAGGAGAGGGTTAAGGGAAAGAGTGGTGTTCGATTTAAAAAGGCCATTTCTGCAGAGGAAGAAAAGACGATCATCGCGGACTTTTCATAATGTTCAGCGTGTCGAGTATGGCACGAGCTGGCGCTTGGTGTGCCTTTTGTGGTAGGTTGGCAACATGGATACAATAGTGATCTATGCTCATGGTGAGTCTCGGGGTAACCCAGGGCCGGCAGCCGTTGGAGTACAGATATGTGATGAGGTAGGGACTGTCAGACGAGAGATCTCAGAGCAGCTTGGTAATGCGACCAACGAGTACGCGGAATATTTTGCGGTAATACGGTCACTGCAGCTCGTTCAAGAACTTTTTCCTGGCAAGACCAAGCAGCTGAAGTTCAAACTCCATCTGTCTGGGGAGGTAACTAAGAAACAATTGAATCGCGAAATACCAATCACGCACCCCGGTCTAGTGCCTCTGTTCATTGAGGTTCACAACCTGCGTGTGGTAAGTTTCCCACATCTTACCTTCGCTCATGTGCGCCCAGAGCTCAACAAAGAAGCCGATCGACTGGTGAATGGGGCGCTTGACGCTTAGGTCACTTCACTGTAACGTTCATATTTAGGTGCACATGATTACGTGTGTTGTGTTCCATAAAAGTTGGAGGAGTAAGTATGAGCAAATCTGGCATAAGAGAGTCAAATTCCCTGCTTGCAGCAGCGCAGGAAGCGATCGTTTCAATTGGCAGCGGTTCCTCAAATATCCCCGCTGATGGGTTGTTGGAGCTTCATCAAGAACTCAATGAATGCATTGACGATCTGCATAAAAACGCCCGACACTGTTGTCCCCAATTAATGAAGAAGCTCAAGTGGTATCGATTATTGTTTAAGCGAAAGCTTGAAGAGCAAAAAAATATTTCATCGGTCTTTGCGTAAGTGGCAAGATCAAAACCGCGACAATGTCGCGGTTTTTTTATTGTGAACTTTGCTACACTTATCTGTATGCAGTCAAAGCTTTTTTACGGTGCTCTCAGCGCCCTGGTGTTTGGAATTGGGATACAGAGTGTCTGGCCTTTGTCTTTATTAACAACCATATGGATCCTATTTTTAGGGATGCTACTAGCACTCTTGTGGCGGCGATACGAGACCCAGATATTTTTATTAGTTAGTGTTTGTTTGATGGCTTGTTCCCTGGGACTGCTTCGTATGGAAGTTGCTGCTAGTCAATTTGGGAATTCTACACTTGAGAATTCTTTGAATGAACGAGTATTACTTACTGGTGTAGTGGTGTCAGAACCTGATCAGCGAGAAAAAACAAAGCAGTTTTACGTAGAAGTTGGAGAGGATAAACTTTTAGTGAGCACTGATCGACTGACTGATCTTTCGTACGGTGATCAGGTAATGGTGAATGGTGTACTAAAGAAACCAGAGTCGTTTACGACCGATTTAGGAAGAGCGTTTGATTATCCTGGATATCTAAAAGCACGCGGAGTCGAATACCAGATCTCGTTTGCAGAGGTGGAGGTGACCGGCTCAGGAATGGGGAATCGAGTCATGAGCATTCTCCTGATAACTAAAGTTCGATTTATAGAGTCGCTCGAGCAGGTGATTCCCGAGCCAGCTGTCAGTCTGGGAAAGGGTCTCTTGCTTGGGGTCAAGTCTGCCCTTGGGGCTGACATTGAAGATGATTTTCGAAGAGCGGGCATTATTCATATTGTGGTCCTTTCAGGGTACAACGTTATGTTAGTAGTGGCGTTCATTCTCTTCTGTTTCTCCTATGTGATGTCATTACGATGGCGCTTGCTTTCGGGAATTGTCGCGATCGCGGCCTTCGCGCTTCTGGTTGGTCTTTCAGCAACAGTAGTCCGAGCAAGCATAATGGCATCGTTACTATTGCTCGCGCAACTAATCGGTAGGCAGTACCACGTGTTGCGCGGGCTTTGTTTTGCTGGAGTGATGATGCTCATCAGTAACCCGTATCTACTCCTGTATGATGTTGGATTCCAGTTCTCCTTTATGGCAACGCTTGGCCTGGTGCTATTTATACCGCAATTTGAGTCGATAATGGTGGAACGAGGAAAGGCTCTCGGTTGGCGAGCGTTCATGTTGGCTACGATTGCGACACAAATAGCAGTATTACCACTTTTGATGTACCACATTGGAGAAGTATCGCTGATTGCACTGCTCGTTAATTTACTCATCTTACCGATCGTGCCTATTGCCATGCTGCTTACTTTTCTCACGGGTATGGCTGGCTTTGTATCAGTCACATTAGCGAATGTTATTGGATATGTAGCTACATTGACACTGAAGTATATTTTGGTAATTGCCGATCAATTTGCCGCATTACCGTTTGCAGTTATTGGTATTTCATCCTTCCCCGCTTGGGGTGTATTTGTACTTTATGGAGCAATGATTTTAATTTGGTTTTTGGTAAAAAGTAAAAAACTCAAGGAAACGAACGTGCTGAGTGGTTGGGTGAACGAGTCAGAGCAGAAGATAGCTGCGCAAACAAGGACCGAAGAAGTAGATGATGATCGTGAGAAGGGTAGTGTGCCAGTCTTCTTTCGTTAAAGAAAAGCGGGCGTGGCCGAAGGCCACGCCCGCTTTTCTGCCTCATCACACTAGTCGATCTGACACTACTTCCCAATTAAGATTTTTGAAAAAGGCAGCGACGTATTTTCCTTTATCAGCTGAAAGATAGTCTCGCAGATACGAGTGTTCCCACATATCGAGTGCAAGTACAATATCAAGATCAGCGAGTTGGCCAATGTGTTGTTCATCAACCCAGGTTTGCACGAGCTGGTCAGTGTGTGGGTCGTGGTACAGCATTGCCCAACCAACGCCGCGAGTCATGGCAATCTCTTGAAAACGATGCTGCCACGTTTCAACACTCCCCCACTGCGCTTCGAGCTTATGTTTGAGTGTCCCCTCAGGAATCGTTGTGGGACCACCTTCAAATTGGGAGAAATAGTACTCGTGGTTGCGCATCCCACCAAACTCAAAACCTAAGCGACGTTGCATCTCAGTGATAGCAAAGGCGTTGTTCTCTGGATCATTGCCATATGCAACGATCTTATCGTTGATCACGTTTACATGCTTTACATACCCCCGATAGAGCGCGAGGTGATTCTCGATCGTGTCAGCAGAAATACCCTCAAGAACAGGAATAATAAAAGTCAGTGGTTCGTATTTCATAATCGTGGAGATTAGTGAATAAGATAATGTTCGTACGCATTGTATCATGGTGGTATGTCACGAGTAGTCACGATACGTGGAGCAGTGTTGTCGATGCTTATCCTGGTAGCGCTGGTGGTGTGGTGGCCGGCCGTAGCGCGCCCCTTTGACAAAGTCATTGGAAGTACCCTTGGGGTGGCCGGCCCCGCCAATCGATACCTCACAGTTCGGTTTTTAGATGTTGGTCAGGGTGATGCGATTCATGTGAAGACACCTGATGGATATGAAATGCTCATTGATGGTGGGCCGTCAGCGGTGGTGCTTCGTGAGTTAGCGCGAGAGCGCTCATTTTTTGATCATTCGATCGATGTGATGATTGCAACTCACCCCGATACTGATCATGTGTCAGGCTTGGTCGATGTCCTCAAGCGCTATGCTGTCGGTATGATAATTAAAACCGCTGCTGATCATGATGCACCAGCAGCGGTTGCCTTTGAAAAGGCCGCATCAGCTGAAGGAGTACAGATAGTGATTGCTGAAGCAGGTCAACAGATACAACTTGGTGCTTCAACGACGATTCGTGTTTTTTCGCCTCATGGCAATACGAGCGACTGGGAAAATAATGTTGCATCAGTGGTGGTACAGATCATTTATGGTGAGATGGAATTCATGTTGACCGGTGATGCGCCGAGTGGAATTGAAGAATATCTTGCTGCCATGTACGGTGAGCGATTAAAGAGTGACGTATTAAAGCTTGGACATCATGGTTCGAAAACCTCCTCGAGTGAAGAATTTTTAGGGGTAGTACAACCACAGTATGCGGTGGTGTCAGCGGGGAGAGACAATCGGTACGGGCACCCGCACAGAGAGGTGGTCGAGCGCGCCGGCGCAGCCGGCGCGCGTATTATAAGCACAGCCGAACTAGGAACGATCATGTTTCAGACTGATGGCGAGCGTTTATGGACGGTTGAATAAAAAAGCCGGCCCCTTTGGGGCCGGCTTTTTTATTCAACCTAGATAAGCTTTGCTTTCTTGAGTGTCGCGTAAGCGCCATTTTTTGCGATGGTACGAAGTGCGGCGGTAGAAACCTTTACAGTGACAGTCTTGCCAAGTTCAGGAACAAAAATTCGCTTCTTTTGCAAGTTTGGTTGACGGGTTGTTTTTCCGCCAGGGTTAAATTGTGTCGCACGAGTGCGGTTGCTATAGCGGCCTCCGATTTGAGTCTTCTTGCCGGTGATGTCGCATTGCTTTGCCATACAAGTATTTAATTAGTGGCGCCATACTACCATGTTTGCTTGATAATGCAACCATCAAGACCAGTAATTACTTTTACAATAGCAGCAACTACGCTACTATTACGTGGTTATGGATCCAATATCAAATATTTTCTTGGTTGTCATTCTGATCATTTCGTTCATGATCAGAAATATAGTGTACGGATATGTGGCTGATTGGCTTGGTGATCCAACCGCTCGTCTCTCGGGTCGCATCACGGCAAATCCCCTTAGTCACATTGATCCACTTGGTACAGTGATCATTCCAGGAATCCTTATTTTTACTGGCACAGGGATTGTCATTGGTTGGCCAAAACCAGTTCCGTACAACAAGTACAACTTTACGAACCAAAAATGGGGAGAGGTGCTGGTTGGTGTCTCTGGTTCATTAGCAAATCTGGCACTGGCTATCATTTTTGCTTTGATTATTCGATTTGCGCCAGGGATTGAGGAGTCGTTCGTTGATCTATCGGTTGATGTTGTGCTGCTCAACCTTTTCTTGGCCTTTTTCAACCTCATTCCAATCCCACCACTTGATGGTTCAAAGATCCTTGCTAATATACTCCCGTTCAATCTGTCGTATAAGTATTCACAGTTCATTCAGTCAATGGAACGAAGCCCCTTCCTTTCGATGGTGATAATTCTACTCATCTTTATGTTCTTCATCGGTGGCCCTTTCTTCGTTGGAATGTTGTATCTTGGGTCATTTTTGACTGGTTTTGATCCAAATACTTTGCTAGGGCTCTATCGTTAGTTTTGAAATAACGACAGCCTGGTTTGCAAAAAATCCTTAATGTAGTACATTACGTGGGCTAAATTATGGCAACAATTCAACAATTAACCCGTAAGAAGCGAACCGACAAAGCACGAAAGAGTAAGCGTGCGGCTCTTGAGACTGGATTCAACAAGATCAAGAATCAGCCGAACAGCTACTTTTCGCCGTTCAAGCGCGGAGTATGTACTCGTGTGACCACCAAGACCCCTCGTAAGCCGAACTCAGCGATCCGCAAGATTGCTCGTGTCCGCCTTTCAAACGGTCAGGAGATCACAGCGTACATCCCAGGTATCAAGCACTCACTGCAGGAACACTCAGTGGTATTGGTTCGCGGCGGTCGTGTGAAGGACATCGGTGTGAACTACACCATTGTGCGTGGTAAGTACGACGCCACTGGAGTAGCAGAACGCCGCATGGGTCGCTCACGTTACGGAGCAAAGAAGCCAAAGGCCAAGTAATAACTTGCTTTTGCAAAGAGGCTAGCGAGCCTCATAAAAATTAATAGTTTATATTCGCTACAGATTATAGGACGCGATGCAACCCAAAAGGTACGGCATCAAACTATGCGAAGAATGAAAAGGTGATATTGTCATACTTTCTCATTCTTAGTTAAGAAGGTTACTAAGAATTAAAACAAGGACGTAAGTCTTCTTGGGAGGTGCGCTAGGAATGGTGCACACCCAAGAAGTAACGATTTATATAGTCGTACACTCCTTATAAATCAGTTATGCGACGACCAATTAAAAAACGACCAACCGTATCACCAGATGTTGTGTACGGTCAGGTAGATGTTGAACGACTCATCAACTACGTCATGCTTCGTGGCCAGAAAGAGACCGCGCGCAAGATCGTGTATGCAGCTTTTGATATCATCAAGGAAGGTAAGGAAGGAGGAGACCCGATCGAAGTCTACAACGCTGCTGTCCGCAACGCTGGTCCGCTTATGGAAGTACGTTCACGTCGCGTCGGTGGTGCAAACTACCAAGTGCCACGTGAGGTGCGTCCGGAGCGACGTCTTGCAATGGCACTTCGTTGGATCATCGCTGCTTCTCGCAAGCAGAAAGGTGTACCAATGCACAAGGCACTTGCAAAGGAACTCATGCTTGCCGCTAAGGAGGAAGGAGATGCGGTAAAGAAGAAGGAGGATACGCACAAGATGGCTGAGGCCAACCGTGCATTCGCACACTTCGCTTGGTAAGTAAAGCTTTCTTTCAGCACTCACTCGAAGAAGAAAACCAGATCATATGATCTGGTTTTCTTTTGCTCATTCGTTTGAAAGTAATTCCACAATTGACGCCGCGCTTCGTTGCCACGCGAAAAATTTTCTTCACTGGGCACTAAGCCCCATTCAGAAAATTTTCCGCTCGCGCCTCGCACAGCATCTAATTCTGAAATCACCTACAACAAAAAAAGACCCACAGGGTTCTTTTTTGTTTGCGTTATCATTTTTCTTTGTCTATACTGAAAAAAGCAAGAAGTATGTACATCAACGTATTACGGGAGTAGACAGACATGGAAAAAGAGCAAGCATTTCCAATGGAAAGTAAAGGAGAATGCAATCTGTATCCTGGACACAGTCAGTGTCTAAAAAGAATCAATAAGGGAAATTGTCCAGATAAGGAAAATCACGGGTGTAGTTCAAAACAACGAAAACACGCAACGGATTTTGACCTTCGAAGGATCCAGGAGGCTCATTTCATGAGGGCTCTCGCCGAAGGAAAGCATCTGGAGCCATTTCCGGGTGAGCCAGACCACACAGGTGCCGTTAAAGAAATACTCGAGCGCAGCCCATCCTTCAAGCCCTATCCGTGAGGTCTGGGTTAGAAAGGTTCTTGATCGTGGAAACCACGTAAATTTAAAAGCCAAGCGTTAGCTTGGCTTTTTCCTTGGGACATTAGCTACAAAGAAGGGACCTTCGTATACTCATTCGAAAAAGAAAACCACCCAGTAACTACTGGGTGGAAATTTTTGAACTTTATGGAGAGGTGACGGTGGAACAATAGTCAATTGCTTTTTCCAGTCGCCGTATGTCTTCCACGATTTTACTCAAAGTTCTTGAGGAGAGTATCGTTGTTAGTGGCTGATCTGCATCTACCGACTCAAGATCTTGATGAAGACCTAACTCTTTCTCAACCAACATCTTTCTAAAATGCTTGAGAAGCATCTGCTGAGAAGTCTCATCTTGGATCCCATTTTTTAAAAAATGTTGATACTCATCAGGGCAGGTGTCGATGAGCCGGATGAAGCTACTAATGAGACGTTTCTCTACTTTATCGTCCTCATCATAGATACCTTCAAGCAAGCAGTTGAGGAGATCCTCCAGATGTGAGTATTTTGTATCGGTCTCACGCTGTCGTTTGGTGAGACTGTACAAGAAAATCATTTGTACAGCAATTACGCCGGTAAGGAAGAGTGTCCAAGCAAAGGGAATGATCAGCTTATCGATGTGAGCCTTCCATAAAACGATACATGACGAGCCAAGGATTGCCAAAGACAGGAAAAGAGAAGGGTAACTAACGGTTTTATTAAAGGACATGTTTTTCTCCCAAAAAGAGGTTTAAGAATGAATCTGCGACGATAATACAATTATTTATAAAGGTGTCAAACGCATATGAGCTAGTATGCACAGGCTGGGTTTTTACAAGTTTTTTTCTTATCGTGCGTGATACAATGAGAATTATCATCTTAAGGAAAGACACTATGGAAAGAATGCTACAACCACAAGAGGAATTTGAAACCTCATTTGATCGTGAAGCTATTGCTACTGAAGCAGCAGAAACTGCTCGAGTCATACTGTCTGAACGTATTGATGAATCACTCAGAGCTGAGGAACGTTTTGTTTCCATCATTGAACTTATGCAAGAATTGGCGGACGATAATGGCAATCGTTTTATTGTCGAAGCGCTTGCAGAGCGACTTTCTTATGAAAAGAAAGTACTCGAATTACAAACTTTTGAGGATAGGTATCCGCTGGCAGTCTAGGTAAGAAGATGATGTTTCTGTTCTTTTGTTCTCATGACCTTTGATTTTGATACTGAAATTAAACAGCACCTCGCTGTGGTTCGCTCCCTCCAAAAACCATCAGGGGTGTTTACTGCGTCTGCGTTTGACGTTGATACTGGCTACGACAAGGCCTGGTTGCGTGATATTTATTTCATGACGCTTGGGTTTCTCGAAACGGGGGAGCTTGAAGTGGTGCGGAAAGCCGCCAAGGCTTTTTTAAAGCTGTTTGTGAAGCATAAGGATAAGATCAATTGGGCCATTGAAAACAAGCCCCACGAAGCGTGGCAGTACATCCACGCTCGATTTCACCCGGAGACCTTTGAAGAATATTGGGAAGAGTGGGGAAATAGTCAAAATGATGCAGTGGGTGAGGTGCTCAATCTTATCGTGACTCTTGAGCAAATGGATCAGGGAGTGGTGAAGACTGCAGAGGAACGAGAAATGGTACAGAAAATTGTCGACTATTTGGTGAACTTGGAGTATTGGCAGGACGCTGACAATGGTATTTGGGAAGAGAACATGGAGGTACACGCATCATCGATTGGTTCAGTGGTGGCCGCTTTGCGAAAGGCAGATGAGATCGAGTGGCTTTATGTACCGGCGCATGCCATTGAGCGTGGAGAGCATGCTCTCCGTGCACTTCTGCCACGTGAGTCAGTCACGAAGTTTTGCGATTTAGCATTACTTTCACTCATTTACCCATTTGCGGTGACAACAGAGGAGGAGACGTCTGAGATATTGAGAAATGTTGAATATCATTTGGTGCGTGATAAGGGCATCATCCGCTACAAGCTCGATCGCTATTACAACAACAACATCGACGGATACAGTGAGGAAGCCGAGTGGTGTTTCGGATTGGCGTGGCTTGCCATTATCTATGCAGAGCTTGGTGAAAAGGAGAAGGCTTACTATTGGTTACGAAAGGCAAAGGGCACGGTGACGCCAGACGGCAAAGTACCAGAGCTCTATTATTCACACAGTGATACATACAATCATAATACGCCACTGGGCTGGTCTGAAAGTATGTATGTAGTGGCACTCCTGAAAGTGAAAGGGTTGGGGTAAGTTTGGTATACTTTTTGTATGAAATATTTAAATATTGCCATTTACGTCTTTCTTGGTATCGCGATCCTTGCTGCGGTGGCGGGAATGATTTTGGATTAAAAAAGAAAATCGGCCGAGACACAAAGTGTCTCGGCCGATTTTCATTTGTCTCACGAGCTTCTCTCGTGTATGGTATAGCCCATGTCACAAGAAGGACTTATCGTTTTTAAAAACGTGTCGTATGAATACGATGCAACCAAGCCAATTTTACGTGGTGCAAACTTTGTCGTGCGTCGCGGCGTGAAGC
Source organism: Candidatus Elulimicrobium sp. (assembly GCA_022730015.1). GTDB lineage: Bacteria > Patescibacteriota > Minisyncoccia > Phycocordibacterales > UBA918 > OLB19. The sequence continues at coordinate 29,660 of DZBU01000007.1, forward strand.
TGACTCTAATGGGCCAAAATGGCGCAGGTAAATCGACCCTGTTTTCTCTTATTACGGGTAGGGTCAGACCGGACGAGGGTGATATCAATTTGCAACCACGAACTTCAATCGCAATCTCGCGTCAGATTATTCCTCGTGATGAACTGGCTCTCACAGTGCGTGAATTCTTTGAGCGTTGCTTTGGTGAGAAAGTGTACGATATCGATCCGCGTATTGATGAGGTACTTGAGGTGGTCAATCTCACACCGACTGAAAAAGCCAAAGCGACTTTCAAGGATCGTATCATCGGCAGTTTTTCTGGTGGCCAGCAGGCGCGTCTCCTTCTGGCTTCGGCGCTCATTCAGAATCCTGACGTACTCTTACTTGATGAGCCGACCAACAATCTCGACGTGGCGGGTATCGAACATCTCACGGCCTTTCTTAAGGAGTACCGCAAGACCGTACTGGTCATTTCTCATGATGCTGACTTCCTTAATTCATTCACCCAAGGGGTACTCTATCTCAACACCCAGACCCGCCAAGTAGAACAGTACAACGGCAACTACCACGCGGTAGTAAAAGAGATTGCTGCGCAAGTCGAAAAGGAACAGCGAAAAAACGCGCAACTAGCCAAGCAGATTCAGGCTGATAAAGAAAAGGTTAACTACTTTGCCAGCAAGGGAGGAAAGATGCGCCTAGTTGCCAAGCGCATGCGTGACGATATTGAGGAGGCGGAAGAAAATAAAGTAGATGTACGTAAGGAAGATAAAACCATTCGATCATTTACTATCGAGACTCAGAAAGATATCCCCCTTGAGGTGCTCAAACTCACTGAGGTGACTGTCATCAGAGATCATGAACCAAAGCAAGCTGAGTGCGATATCGTGCTCAAGCGCGGTGAACACCTCCAGATTGTCGGGCCAAATGGTATCGGTAAGACCACTCTTCTTGAGAGTTTGGCTGGTGGTCATGCTACAGGTGAGCACATCGCTCCAGGAATTCAAATTGGGTACTATCGTCAGGATTTTTCAAACCTTGATTTTGATAAGACCGTGTTTGAGACATTGATGGATTCGATGAAACGGAAGCTGGAAGAAGAACTACGTTCGATTGCGGCTGGCTTCCTGCTCTTTGGTGACGTGATGAAGACAAAGGTCGGTTCACTGTCTGAGGGGCAGAAGGGTTTGGTCGCGTTTACGAAACTTACTATGGAAGAACCAGGGCTTCTTATTCTCGACGAGCCGACTAATCACATCAACTTCCGTCATATTCCCGTGATCGCACAAGCACTCCATGACTATAAAGGAGCGATGATACTCGTCTCGCACGTGCCAGATTTTGTTGAGCAGATACACATTGACCAGGTGTTGGATTTGAATAAATTGAAACCGAAGAAGAATAAATAGGCGTTACAAAATAACGCTTACACAAAAGCCCAACACGTAGTTAGTTGTCTGCTTGGTTAAAGATACTTAAATCTTTTAGATTGACGACGCCATCTTGATTGAAATCAGAGCGAAGATTCTGAGTTGCAAACTGTGTCATAAAAATACTGGTGTCAGCTATTGTTTGTTTTCCGTCCTGATTCAGGTCGATGTTTGCCTTTGCTGGCAAAATAAGTAAACGTGGGCTGTCTACAGCCAGGTTTTCATTGAGTGCCTCTGGCGGAAGAGTGTTAGAGGTAATAGTGAAGATGGTTTCTAGCGGAGAAGGTACCGGTGCATCTGTCCCGAGCCCGTCATGTTTGAGAATTCTGATGTTGTTCATGGTGATAATACTTTCACCCAATGCTTTCGGTTTAAAAGTAACCCGTATGATATCTTCTGTTCCCGTAAATCCTCCAGGGCGAGTAATACCACCAGTAAAAGTAAGGGTTCCTTCGCCGTTATTATACCAAGGTTCCTCTGCCCATAAGTCAGCGACTGAAGTGTTGTAATCGATGGCAGCTATTTCTAATTGGGCAGTATCAAAAAGAAGAATTCCAGTAAATACATTGACCGCTTCAGAGGCGGTGAGGTGTAGGTTCACTGAGAAGGGTTCATTGATGACGGGGGTCTCATTGGTAATTTCTATAGAGATGTTTGCGGTGGATTTACTAAGTGTCGGTACTAGTCCGAAACTAAGGAGACTTATGAGAGCTCCGGCCATAAGCATTTTTCCTAGTGGTACACCAAACATCCTATAAGTATAGCAGCTAGTAAATAAGCGATTAGTAGAACTCTTTACACTTCTTGTGTGCAAGCTCATACTGTAAAGATGAAAAAGCTATGGGATGAATATATTGCGTACCTAAAGGATAATCCGAAAGGGTATTGGTTCAAGCGGAAATTATATGGCTGGGGTTGGACACCAGCTAGGCCAGCTGGCTGGGTGACTATTGGTGTTTATCTCTTGAGCATTTTTGGTTTAGTGATCTATGCGGAAAACACGGGGTGTGCTGAAGAAGATCCAACAAATTTTTTCTTAGCTATTGCTGGCGCTACGATATTGCTTCTCATTATTTCGTGGCGTACCGGTGAGCCACCGAAATGGCAGTGGGGAAGAAAAGAGAGAAAAGACTGATGGCTCATTTTGTCTACATGGTTGAGTGCGCGGATGGAACGTTGTACACGGGGTACACGACTGATGTCGAAAAACGTCTCATTGAACACAATGGTGAAGGGAAGACAAAAACTGCAAAGTCGGCGGGGGCGCGTTACACGCGCCCCCGCCGACCGGTCACCCTTGTATATACAGAGTCATTTGCCACCCGCAGCGAAGCGCTGCAACGAGAGTACGCCATCAAGCAGCTGACCCGCAGCGAAAAGTGGTTACTAAAAGAAGGCTGGCGGTAGTGATGCTATATACTGTAGCTATGGAACCCAAACTACAAGAACAGCTCAATGAGCAAGAGATCAAGATTAACCAGATCTATGAGTCAGTCAAAAAAACCGAACGCTATTTACGCTGGACATTCTGGGTCACTATCGGAATGGTGGTGCTGCCGGTCGTGCTCGCACTGTTCATTATTCCGCCACTCGTAAGTGAGATGTCGGAGTCACTCAGTGGACTAACGGGGCTTTAATATTGTATGAACAAGCATCTTGAATTTTTCTTTGGCATCATCATTCTCTTTCTCATGGTAATGGTACTGTGGAAATTCCTTGAGCCGGCTCCAGTTACTGAGATAGGATTGCCAGGCGGAGGAACCTCAGAACAGCCCGTCGCTTGCACCATGGACGCTAAAATGTGCCCGGACGGTTCGTACGTCGGGCGAGTCGGTCCGAATTGTGAGTTTGCTCCCTGTTCGGAAGAAGCAACTGAATCTTCAGTTACTCAGTATTGCGGTCCACGACCGACTGAACCAGGAGCATGTATTGCTGTGTTTGAGCCAGTCTGCGCGCAAGTGCAGGTTGAGTGTGTCACAACTCCTTGCAATCCAGTTCCACAGACGTTTGGAAATAGCTGCGAAGCATGTGCTAACAGCCGTGTACTCTCGTATGTAGAAGGAGAGTGTCTCTAGAATCGATCTGGAGAGAGTGGAGTTTGGAGAGAATTTTCGCCGAGCGGCACGTCGCTAAAGGTATTTAAAACAGAGACGAACACACTGCCGAGCAGGGCTACCAGTACGGTTGCGCCGATGACGGTACCCAAGCCGTACACCATGCCACGCACAAAAGCATACTTGAGAGAGTTCTGTCGTTGAATGTGTGAGTCGAGACTTTGTAGTACCTCGAGTAGTTTTGGCGGCTCGGGGGCGTCAGTTGGTTTGTCGTGTTCCATGCCGATTATTGTATCACCTGTGACATATCAGTTACACACGGTAGGGGAGAGACAAGAATATGGATGTTGCCTTATACTTATTGAAGCGGAAATTATTAGACTAATCGCATGTTATGGCAAAAGGAATGGATAAAAAGAAAGAAGTGAAGAAACCAAAGAAGGATAAGGTAGTAAAGAAGTAGAGAAAATGGGGCCGGCGCTTTGCGCCGGCCCCATTTTCTTTTTAACTCTCGCGTTGCTGTTTTAAAGAAAATACCGTATAGTATGCCCGCATTGCCTGGTGAGGCTTTTCCTATTTATTTAAGGCAGAGAATTGTGCGTTTGCACACACTAGGAGAGACAAGCAATTATCATTATTTAGTAAATACTTTTATAACTATGGCACGAGCATTCCCACTCGAAAAACTGCGCAACTTTGGTATTGTCGCGCACGTGGACGCGGGTAAAACTACTACATCAGAGCGTATCCTCTTTTATACCGGCGTCAGCCACAAGATCGGCGAGGTGCACGATGGTGCAACAGTAACCGACTGGATGGAACAGGAACGTGAGCGCGGTATTACCATTACTGCGGCGGCTATTTCTTGTAACTGGTCTAAGACCAGGGAAGAAGACCGTAAGGATACTTCAAAGATGTATACCTTTAACATCATTGACACTCCTGGTCACATCGACTTTACCGCTGAGGTAAAGCGTTCTATGCGTGTGCTCGACGGTGCAGTAGTAGTGTTCGATGGTTCGGCTGGCGTAGAGCCACAGACTGAAACCAACTGGGGTTATGCCGACGAAGCCAACGTACCACGTATTTGTTTCGTCAATAAGATGGACAAGATGGGGGCAGACTTTGATGCTTCCGTAAAGTCCATTCACGATCGTCTCTCCAAAAAAGCTGTTCGCATTCAACTCCCGATTGGTCGCGAAGATACGATCTCTGGTGTCATTGATCTTGTTGGCATGAAGGCCTACCGATTTAGCGGTGATATGGGTATGACTGTGACGGAAGAAGAAATCCCAGCTGATATGCTCGAAGAAGCCAAGAAATGGCGTGGTGAGCTTATTGAACAGGTGGTAGCGCATGATGATGTGCTGATGGAAGCGTATCTCGGTGGTGAGGAGCCAAGTCTCGAAGATCTCAAAAAGACCCTTCGTAAGGCTGTCATTGCTAATGCGATATTCCCGATCATGGCCGGTACTTCACTTCGTAATATTGGCGTACAGCTCGTGCTTGACGCGGTGGTAGATTACCTTCCGTCACCAATTGATCTCCCTCCAGTAAAGGGTATCGATCCAAAGACCGAAGCGGAAATTGAACGTAAGCCATCAGATGAAGAGCCGTTTGCCGCGCTTGCCTTTAAGCTTCAAGACGACAAGTTCGTTGGACAGCTCGCTTTCTTCCGCGTGTACTCAGGTTCAGTGAAAGCTGGATCATACATCGTGAACTCTTCAACGGGCAACAAAGAGCGTGTCGGTCGTATTGTTCGTCTCCTTGCAGATAAACGTACTGAGATCGAAGAAGTGTTCGCTGGTGAGATCGCTGCGATGGTGGGACTTAAGGAAGTGAAAACTTCACACACCCTGTGTGACGTTGATAAGCCAATTATCCTCGAGCAGATCACTTTCCCAGAACCGGTGGTTGCTGTGCGTGTTGAACCAAAGACTAAGAATGACCAAGAGAAGATGGGTGTCGCTCTCAAGCGTCTCTCTGATGAAGACCCAACCTTCAAGGTATCTACCGACGAGGAAACACTCGAAACTATCATTGCTGGTATGGGTGAGCTGCACCTCGAGATCATTGTTGATCGTATGAAACGAGAGTTCGGTGTTGAGGCAAACATCGGTCAGCCACAAGTGGCATACCGTGAAACTATTCAGGGTGAAGCAGAGGCTGAGTACAAGTACATCAAGCAGTCAGGTGGCCGTGGTCAGTATGGTCACGTCAAGATCCGCATTAAGCCGCTGCCACCAGCACCTGCAGAAGATGAAAAGGTGGCCAAGAACGTCACTCGTGAGGACCACTTCGAGTTCATCAACAACATCAAAGGAGGTGTTATCCCAGGTGAATACATACCAGCCGTGATGAAGGGTGCGAAGGAAGCGATGACTCGCGGTTTCGTCGCTGGTTACAAGATGGAGGATGTGTCAGTTGAGCTCTTCGATGGTTCGTACCACGATGTAGACTCTTCAGAAATTGCCTTCAAGCTTGCTGCTATCAATGCTTTTAAAGAAGCTGCTAAAAGAGCAAATGCGGTTATTCTTGAACCGATCATGAAAGTGGAAGTTCGTACTCCAGATGAATACATGGGAGACATCAACGGAAACATCTCATCAAAGCGTGGTCAGGTAGAGGGTACTGAAGAAATGGGTGGTAAAACTATCATTCATGCCAAAGTACCGCTCTCAGAAATGTTCGGATACACCAACACTTTGCGCTCAATGACCCAGGGTCGCGCTTCGATGACTATGGAGTTTGATCACTACGAAGTGGTACCACCAAACGTAGCGATGGAGATCAAGAAGGTGCGTGGTGTCAAGGATGAGGATTAATCTAAAGTAAAGAATTAAAATGGCCGGCCCCGAAGGGGCCGGCCATTTTAATTCAATTCCCACAGTCCTGTCATACAAAAAAGAAAACCCCGCAAAAAGGCGGGGTTGGTGGGCGTAGTAAGGCGCTTAATCGTAGGGAAGTAGTTTGGTCAGAAAGAACGTCACGCGTACTCCCTTTTCCGGATCAATGAAAATGACGCCGGGGCGAATATCGATGTCGTCGGCCGGAGCACTGGGAAAATATTGAGCGCCAAGCTGTTGGTGACGGCGTCGGTAAAGGTTTTCCAGTTCGTAAACCTCATCGCGACGCAAGGACATTTTCTTCAGGTCTTCCAGGGTGAAGTTGTTGCCCGAGGCGGCGACGACGTCTAGATGCAACACTGAAACTTTTCCTCGTCGGCCAAATTGTGTGTCGGGGCCAGCGATGACCTTTGTGTACACAGCAATGTTGTTGATGGTCCCAAGTTTTTGTGGAGAGTCGATATCTTCGTCTGCAATAACAGTAAGTTCAGTTTTCTGCATGGCTCCTCCTTGTTAAGAACGGTAAAAACTCACGAAGTTATACCACAAGAAGAAAAAAGTACAGAAAAATTCCCCCTGGTAGAAGAAGAGCTTTGGGACCACCCTAGGGCACTGTAAATGTCCTTGCAAAATATCCCTTCTCTGGTACCATAGCCGCACCGCCCACAGGTATCCTGTGTGTGGAGAGAAAATAATTGCTCTTTCACACGTGTCTTCGCGTTCAAGCGAGGCGCGGCGTTCTCGCGCCGTCTCACTTGCACACGGAGGATCCGACGCTGGGAAAGAGCCCGAAGTTTCACCTCGATAATTGGTCGTGAAACTTCGGGCTCTTTATGTCTCTGCGTCAGTGTGCGGTTTATCATTACTTACCCTAATTTTAAGTATTACTTATGGCAGAAGCATTTGATCGCACAAAGCCGCACATTAACGTCGGTACCATTGGTCACGTTGACCACGGTAAGACTACTTTGACGGCTGCAATTCTCACCACTCTCAAGGCTCACGAAGCTGAGGGATACGGTGCGAGCGTAAAGGGAGTCGACGAGATCGACAAGGCTCCAGAAGAAAAGGCACGTGGTATTACTATTTCGCTCTCACACTCTGAGTACGAAACACCAACTCGTCACTACGCGCACATCGATGCGCCAGGTCACGCTGACTACATCAAGAACATGATCACCGGTGCCGCTCAGATGGACGGCGCAGTGCTCGTGGTAGCAGCGACTGACGGTGCGATGCCACAGACTCGTGAGCACGTACTCCTTGCCAAGCAGGTGGGTGTACCAAACATCATCGTGTTCCTCAACAAGTGCGACATGGTGGATGATGAAGAGATGCTCATGCTCGTTGAAGAAGAACTCCGCGAGCTCCTTACCCACAACGGATACGACGGTGCCAACGCTCCGATCATCCATGGTTCAGGTCTTAAGGCTCTCGAAGGAGACGCTACCTACCAGCAGAAGGTACTCGACCTCGTTAACGCGATGGATACCTACTTCCCAACTCCAGAACGTGATCTCGACAAGCCATTTCTTATGCCGATCGAGGACATCTTCTCAATTGAAGGACGCGGTACGGTAGTAACTGGTCGTGTAGAACGCGGTTTCGTAAAGGTAGGTGAGGAAGTAGAGATCGTTGGTATCAAGGATACTGCGCTCACTACCGTTACTGGTGTTGAAATGTTCAACAAGCAGCTCGACCGAGCGCAGGCTGGTGACAACGCTGGTATTCTCCTCCGTGGAACCAAGAAAGAAGACGTCCACCGTGGACAGGTGCTTTCTAAGAAGGGTTCTGTCACTCCACACACTGAATTTGAAGCAGAAGTATACGTGCTTTCAAAGGATGAAGGAGGACGTCACACCCCATTCTTCTCTGGTTACAAGCCACAGTTCTACGTTCGTACAACCGACGTAACTGGTGACGTAACACTCGCTGAGGGAACAGAGATGGTAATGCCAGGAGATACAGCAACCTTCAAGGTAAAGCTCGTGGCTCCAGTAGCGCTCGAAGAACAGCAGAACTTTGCTATCCGCGAGGGTGGTAAGACTGTAGGTGCTGGTGTGGTAACAAAGATCGTTGCATAAGCAACACTTGTAAGTGCCTACACCTGTTCGGTGTAAGGTAGAAACATGTAAATTATCACTATGGCAGACACTACAGAAAAAACCGGTGCGATCAACAAACTTCGCATTCGAGTACGGGCCTACGAAAATAAGATCTTGGATGCTTCTGTGAAGCAGATCATTGACACTGCTATGCGTTTTGACGCAAATGTAGTTGGACCAATTCCTCTGCCAACAGAGATCAAGAAATATACGGTCAATCGTTCAACGTTCGTACACAAGGACGCGCGAGAACAATTTGAAATGCGTACTCACAAACGAGTGATCGACATTCTTAATCCAGGTCCAAAAGTTGTAGAAGCTCTCACCAATCTTTCGCTTCCATCTGGAGTGAACATTGATGTGAAAATGATGTAACGAAAACAAAAAGACCGCGGGCATAGCCCGCGGTCTTTTTGTTTTCCCAGATATCCACAGTTAGTACTTGCAGATTTTGACTATTGGTAGATAATATACAGGTAACAGGAGGCGGATCCCGTAGGGATCCGCCTTTCTCTGTTACTCTCATTGACTTCGCAAGAAAAACATGGGAATCGAGGCGACGCAGTAGAAATTGTTCTTTATATAGAAACTGTCGAAGTTTCTTAGTTCTTTATAACTCCAAGTTTTATGCAAAACTTAGAAAATAACAAAATGACGTTTCAAAATGAGCACAGCTGGATGGTCCAGTTACTCAGCTTAGCAATGGTTGGCGCACTTGCATACCTGCAAATCGCACCGATGGTTGTCTAACCAAAAAGACGTTATCAGAAAAGCCGCCATGCGGCTTTTTTCTTATATAAAAACACCCCGCCTTTGTGAGGGGGGTGTTCAGCCTACTTCACCACCGTTTGGGTTTTTTGGTGGAGTTCCTCCGACGTTTTGTGTAATTTCGATCCTTGTCGTGTAAAAAAGGTGGCATTTGCTGCACATACGTAGGGATCGGCGGAGCCGTGAGTGGTATCAGAAGGGGTGATTTAAATGAAAGAGCAAGACTCAGTGCGACAAGGACATGTTCTATCATGTTGTTCTCCTGGTGGTGTCTGGATTGGTTTATAACAGAAAGTGGTCCAACTGACAATCAATAATAGGTAAGATCCTTGCAAAACTAGAAAAAACTTGTATACTCAGCCCAGCTTTTAAGACCTATGTACGGGAAATTTCCCGGACCAATGGGCACAAACCGCGCGGATTTTTCGTTGCGAGCTGTGCTCGCGCCAAAAAATCCGCGCGGTTTGTTGTATGGGTCAATCAAAAGCAATTTATTAGGTTAGTCCATACAAGAATGAAATTCATTGTTGGAACAAAGACCGGTATGACGCAAATCTTCGATGCCGAAGGAGTCTGCCGGGCTGCTACCGTTCTCAAGGTATCGCCAGCCATCGTGGCACAGGTGAAATCAACTGAAAAAGATGGCTATGTAGCGGTTCAGCTTGCCTCTGGTGAGCAAAAGGAACATCGTGTGAGCAAAGCACAAAAAGGGCACTTTGGAAGTGCGCTTGCACTCTCTCGCGAGTTTCGTCCGCGTACTGGAGAGGAAGCACTGATCAGTGGTGTCGAAAAGGGAGCAAAGATTGACGTTTCTATCTTTGTGCCAGGAGATGACATTACGGTTTCTGCTATCTCAAAAGGAAAGGGCTTCCAGGGTGTGGTGAAGCGTCACGGTTTCCGTGGCGGTCAGCGTACACACGGTCAGAAGCACTCTGAACGTGAACCAGGATCAATCAGTGCCACTGGCTTCATGCGCGTTATCAAAGGTACTCGCATGGCTGGTCGCATGGGTAGTGATCGCATTACCGTTAAGGGACTCAAAGTACTACAAGTAAATGCAGCTGAAAATACGCTTGTCGTATCAGGAGCTGTTCCAGGTCGAAAAGGAACATTAGTAGAGGTCTACGGGGCCTAAGTAACATCATACATATGGATGCAAAAGTATTCTCACAAGAAGGAAAGGAGACTGGGAAGGTAACTCTTCCAGAAGCAGTGTTCGGTGTTGCTTGGAACCCAGATCTCGTTCACGAAGTGGTCATTGGTATGCAGGCAAATGCTCGTCAGAGTTCAGCCCACACCAAAGGTCGTGGCGATGTTCGTGGTGGTGGTAAGAAGCCATGGAAGCAAAAGGGAACTGGTCGCGCACGACATGGTTCACGACGCTCACCGATCTGGGTGGGTGGAGGTGTTTCTCATGGTCCACGCAATGAAAAGGATTACTCAGTCAAGATCAACAAGAAGGTGCGTGCTAAGGCACTGGCTTCTGTGCTCTCAAAGAAATTTGCAGATCAAGAAGTGCTGTTCATTGATAGCTTAAAGTTCACCGAACCAAAAGCTAAAGACGCAAAGTCGATTGTTTCTGCACTTGCAAAAGGAGCTGGTCATGAAACACTCGCCACCAAGCGCAAGAATGCTGCGGTCGTTGTTCTTGCTGGACGTGACCTTGTCACTGAAAAGAGCTTCCGTAACTTCGGTAATATCGAGGTTATGCAAGCCAAGGACGTCAACCCAGTTGACCTCCTCACTTATAAGTTCGTAGTAGTGGCCGACGCTGCAAGCTCAGTTGAGATCTTGGAAAAGCGTATCGTGCCAGCTGCTCCTAAGTCAAAGTAGTATGGCTCTCTTCGGAAAAAAGAAAGAAACCAAGGAAGAGGGTGTTGTTGAGGTTAAGAAAAGTACTGCGTCAAAAGCGCTTGGTACTGACCGAAATCTTGACGCTGTCATCATCGGACCCCGCATCACTGAGAAGTCAGTAATGCATGGAGAGCAAAACGTGTACACTTTTACAGTGAAGCGTGATGCCAACAAGTTCCAGGTTCGTGATGCAGTAAAGGCACTCTACAACGTGACGCCGGTGAAGGTGAACATCGTCAACAAAAAACCTGCAGAGCGCCTGATGGGTAGCCGCAGTCGCACCAAGCACGTGCCGGGCATGAAGAAGGCCTACGTGTACCTTAAAAAGGGTGACACCATTAATTTGGTGTAGTCCGTTAGGAAGATAAGGCATAAGCCACTAGTTTCTAACCCATGAAATCATATAAACCAACCTCAGCTGGACGTCGTGATAGTTCAGTCATTGAGTATAAAAAGAAGCTCACCAGCACGAAGAGCAATCCACTTAAGTCGCTCACGAAAGGAATGAGGAGCACCGGTGGACGCAACAGCGCTGGTCGTATCACTAATCACTACCGCGGTGGTGGTAACAAACGAACCTACCGAGAGATCGACTTCAAGTACAACAAGAAGGATGTTCCGGCGGTAGTCGAGACGATTGAGTACGATCCATTCCGTTCAGGTTTCGTAGCACTTGTTTGTTACGCAGACGGTGAACGACGCTACATCTTGGCTCCACAGCAGTTAGCTGCCGGTGACCAGATCATTGTGTCGGAAACCGCTAAGCCAAAAATCGGTAATCGTTTGCCGCTTCAAGCTATCCCGGTTGGTACCTTCGTGTACAACGTGGAGATCAACCCTGGAGCTGGTGCTCGTCTCGCTCGCTCTGCTGGTAATGCCGCAGAAGTGGTGGCGCAGGATGCTACACACACGACGCTCAAGATGCCATCTTCAGAAATCCGTAAGGTCCACAAGACTGCTTGGGCTTCAGTTGGATCGGTATCAAATGAAGAGTATCGTCTCGTGAGTATTGGTAAGGCAGGACGCGCTCGACATATGGGACTTCGTCCGAAGAACCGTGGTAGCGCGCGAAACGCCGTTGACCACCCACACGGAGGAGGTGAAGGAAAGGCACCACGAGGACATCGTCGTTCCCGTACCAAGCAGGGTCGTCCAACCGGAAAGGGACAGAAGACTCGCTCACCAAAGAAGTATTCGAACAAGATGATCGTTTCTCGTCGCAAGCCAGGTCGGCTGATGGGGGGCAAGAGGTAATAAAAACAAAAAAACCGGCAGCTGCCGGTTTTTTTGTTGTCCAGACTCTACCAGTATTTCAAAAATACTTTTCCCCTTGCACATATGACAAATCATTTTTGCATATGACACTTACGATATAATGAGAATTAAGTATTACTCAGTATATTATTTAGTATGATGCAACCACCTGGAATCAATATCCTATTTCGCTACGGTCTGATCGGGATTTCTTTTTTTCTTCTTTTGTTGGTCATTACCATTCTTGTTTTGACTCTTACAAAAGATGAATCTTCTTCAGAACCATCGTCCCCAATTACAACAGAAACGCTCGACAGCGATGTATCTAAAACTAGAGTCATCTCAGGTACAATCATGTATGTCGATCCAGCTGGTGAGTATCTACGCGTGGCAGTGCCAGGGGAGGGGGTTTTCTCAGTCGGAGTGGCGGAAATGTCTACTGTAGATATCGATGGAAAGGAAATAAGTATCAGCGATCTAGAGCCAATGTCGACCATAACTGTGACGACAGATGTTTTGCCCAATACTGATCGTTATGATTATGTTATTCAAGAAGAGGCTGCAGTCGAGATTACTACCAGCGGTGCCGTAGGCGAAGCGGAAGAATTATCTGTTGAGGAGCGGATCGAACGGTTGCGACAATTAACCTCTGACTCAGTCAGTGAATAAGACTACGCATAATAATATGATCACAAAAATTTTACATAAAACCGCCATGCCGGTTGCAGCCAGCCTCCTCGTTCTCTTTTCTGTCTACTTTTCAGTATTTACTGCTGAGGCAGCTGCTCCATATGGAAGATATGGCTGGGTAGATCCCATTACATCTATTGATGGTGATGATTTTAGCTGTGCTGCAAACGAGATCGCTCTTACTCTTGAAATACGAGACCGTGATACCGGGGCAACTACAACTGTTAATTCAGCAATCATTGCTGTTTTTGACAAAACTGTTGACCCAAGAGTTCTGTATGACTGGGAGGTTGGTTCTGGTCCCCGGATCGGTCCGGTATGCTACAACCCTGACATTCATTCAGTCGCGTACGATGTAGATGGTGGAGGCGGTTACTACGATTTCTATTCATCCTACGTAGACCCAAATCCTGGAATTATGCCTCGTCAAAAAGCCATGACAGGCACGGTCTGGATTACTCCAACCGGTGAGCCGATCGAGTATCAGCAAGTTACGCCCTCACCAGATAGTGTGACCATAGCAAGTACCAGTCCCTCGTATACCTACGCGGTAAATCACATTCACGACGCTTACGGAGCCGACGCTCTCAGCAGGGTGAATTTCTTCGTATATGAGTTTGATCCAGCCATTCCTGGCTATACCAATACTGTCGTTAACAAGTCGGTCAATCAAAGTGGCGGTGTAGGAAACAAAACACTCCCTGCGGAAACACTAGCCGACGGCTGGTACGGATGGTCACTTTATTTACATCTCAACAGAGATCATGCTATTGGAAGCGGAGTAACAGCAGAAGATGTGGCTAAGAGCGGTTTTCTGAATGTTTGGCAGCCGTTCGTACTTGATACCACCGCACCTACGCTTATCCTAAATCATCTCCCCGCCGCGCCAACTGAAGATGAGACTGTCACTTTCCAGATTGATGCCGAGGATACACTGACCGGTGTTACTGATATCGAGATATTTGTTGATGGAGTATCGATTGGATCATGTACATATGCTTCGGTCTACAATGCCTCTTGTTCAAAGACCGCTGGGCCATTTAGTTCTTTGGTTGGTCATACCTACTACGCAGTGGTAAGAGATACCGCGGGCAATACCTCAACAAGCGCCAATATGCCTTTCACGGTGACATCGGTAGTGTACCCAGCCCCACTCTCTTGCACTTTGCCGACTACCACTGTTCTTGATACTGCTCAAGCGTGGAGTGGTACATGGTATGGTGGCTTGCAAGCTTTAGATAGGGTTGGTAATTACGCATACACAGGAGCTTCAGGTTCTGACGGGGCGGTGGGTCTATATGTTTTTGACGTTTCTGATCCCAGGAACATCATACAAGTGTCATTCTTTTCAACTCATAGTCCGGCAGCAGTTCAAAATAACACGTGGGGTAATGATGTTCTCAGTGTGGATGTCGAAGGCTCGTACGCATACTTGACAACCTACTATGGTGGCTTAGTCATTGTGAATATTTCTAATCCCGCCGCGCCAACCTTCGCTGGTAAGGTGGCATTATATGGGCTGAACCCTCCAGGAGGAGCAAAGGAAACATGGGATGTGCAAGTGGTGGGAAATTATGCATTTCTTGCCGCTGGCAGGGGACTGATCGTTGTTGATGTGTCCAACAAAGCTAACCCGATGGTCGTAGCAAACCTTGATCTAGGAGCCGATGTTTCACAAGAGATTCTGGTGTCTGGTAATTATGCTTATGTTGCGATGCGTTCCAATGGATTTTCTGTTGTCGATATTTCAAATCCTTTGCTTCCAGTTGAAACGATTCGCGTAACTAATAGTTATGATGCATCGTCTTGGGCCTACTCTATTGGAAAAAAGAACAATGTGCTCTATGTAGCAGATCATTTCGCTCAACGGATCAGTATGTATAACGTATTTAATCCAGCCTCTCCAGTTTTGCTCGGCAGCATCCCTAACCTACCTGCGAGTGATGCAAAGTCGCCTCGCGAGATCTATGTTGAAGGTGATGTGCTTTATGCTGGAGCTGGTCGTGGAGGTGTCTACGTATTTGATATCACCAATCCAGCAAATCCTAATGAGTTGTACAATATTGTAGAACCACCGCTAGATTTATTAGGAGGAGGAATCTGGGGAGTGATGCCACTTGATGGTACCGGCTTTACTAGATTGGTGTTTGTTTCCACCAATGTGACTAATGCTGTATATGTTACCGAAACACAGTGTGAACCAACAGCTGATCTAACTGCCGGTGTTCCTTCTGTTGTTCCGGGTTCGGTTGAAACTGGCGAGCAGATTACCATTACAGCCACCATTACCAATACGGGTACGGTCGCTGCTGGTCCGTATGACATAGGTAATCTCTATGTTGATGCAGATGGCGATGAGAATGCTGATTACTTCATTCCGGTTTCTAGAATAGTGGTGAATACTGATCCAGCGTCTAGTCAGACTATCTCAGTTAATTGGACTATTCCAGCTGCAGCAGTAGCTGGTAATAATTATCGAGTGGGGTACTTTGCGGATGTAAACAATGAAGTAGGTGAAGGTACTGGCGACGGCCCATTTGTAAACTGGTCTGGCTGGTCTCTGCCCTTTACGGTCATAAGTGTAGTACCACCGACAGCTACTCTTTCTGGAATTGATTGTAGCATTCCATTTAATGGATCAACTTGCGACGGTTCTATCACCTGGACGATCAATAATGCGGTCGACCCAAATGTATACAACCAGAGAACGGGGAATCGCTGCTCTAGTGATTCAAGTGGCACTAATCAGCCGTGTCTACTTGAATACGGAAATAATCTTATTCAGGCGCGTGATGGTGCGTCCATGCTGCAAGAAATCTGGGTTTCAGCAACCTGCATAGCTGGAAGCAGTTGGGATGTTGGAAGTAGCCAGTGTATTGAAACTAGAGTACCGCCAGTTATATGGATAGATGCCGTATCAAATATTGTGCGCGTCGGTCAAACTGCAGAAATTGAAGTAGGTATTACTTCAGAATATAACCTAAATTGCATTCTCTATGGGGCTCAAGCGACACCAAGTACTTTTGTCCATATCGCTAATCCTTTGGAGCAAACTTACAGCACAACAACGAAACCATTAAATTCGGCACAGGTAGTGCAGGTGATGTGTGAAGCAGGAGGTCCACAGACTACGGTCGATACTCGGATCGAGGTAGTACCGACAGTGCAGGAGATTTAAAAATAGAAAAAAGCGGTGGCCCGAACCGCCGCTTTTTGATTCATTTTCCTGGTTTCCGCTCGCGCTCCTTGAATACAAATTCGCGAAGCTTCTTGCTGGCTTTGAGTGTGGCAAAGATGGCGCGTGGATTGACAGTTGTGTGTACAGCGACCTTTTGCGTACTCTGGCCACTGATAATGAGCTCAAATCCAGCTGTGGTATACACACAGGTAATAAAACGCCCGCTGGCACCACGGCTATTGGTACGGATCTCACCGGGAGCGACCATTTTAATTCCCGATATTTTCGTAAGTTCGCTCACTACTAGAGTAGCTGTTTCGGTGAGGGTTGAGTGTTCACGGCCACGAGGTTTCGGCATATAGTTTCAGCTTATCAGAAAAACAAAAAGGCCAGAAGTACGGATAGTACTTCTGGCCCAACACAGCATTCTTTGAAACGGTACGTCCACTATGCAATTTAATGAGAACAAATAAATTCCGGGTCCTCATCAGCCATCAACGGAAGTTTGGTTGCCTCAGTCAAGAGGACATCAAGGACCTTTTTACGGAGGTCTCCCTTATTGTATATCTGGATAAAGTCTAGTTCGGTCTCGCCGTGATCATATTTTATCCCTCCCCTTTCTTCCTCAGTGAACGCACCAGTATGAATTGCGTAGGCTAAAGCATGAGGTGAGTACGTGTGATCGGGGTAAGTCCCATTCTTTTTATGTTGGTCAAAGGATCGTCGACCCAGTGACAGCAGCCGCAGGTGGATGTCAGCAAACAGCTCGTTTTCATGAATGATCTTCTCTGTGATGAGTAGTTTCAACACCTGAGCCGCCGAATTGTCCCAGCCATGTGCGACCACATGATCGTCCGATAAGTTGAAAGTACCTACGGCAGTAAATACGACTTGCCGTAAGTCAGTAATGAATTGCGTGGTCATGTAGAGACTCCTGTATGTGATTGAACAAAGTGCCGCCGGGAACAATAACAGAAAAGGCTTAAAAAATAAAGCTTTGTCAAGTTTTTACGAGAGAAACCTGAGTTAGGGGAGTGAAACTTTTTCAAAAAAGTTCTGGAGAGACTCGTCAGCGTTGACTTTTTTCTGTATTTTCGGTATTCTCATCCAGTTCCGACCTCAATTCCTTCTGTCTGGTAACAGGAGGTATGAAGAAAAATCAAAGTGGTTGGGAGTCTCTTTTAAGACCGGCCGTTACCTGTTTTTATTAGAGACTCTCAATGACCGCACAATTGTGCGGATTTAAACGTAAAATTAAAATATGTCACGATCACTCTATAAAGGACCATACGTTGACGAAAAGCTCCTCAAAAAGA
>DZBU01000025.1:0-427 GCA_022730015.1 Candidatus Elulimicrobium sp.
TCGGGGGAGGTCATGACGCGGTTGCCGGTGCCGGTGCTTGAGACCGCCACAAAGAGACCGTTGCCGTAGGTGACGGAGTTCCAGTTGTTGTCGGCGGCGGAGGTGCGGGAGGTCCAGGTGATACCGTCCGGGGAGGTCATGACGCGGTTGCCGGTGCCGGAGTATGAGACCGCCACGAAGAGACCGTTGCCGTAGGTGACGGAGTACCAGCCGTTGTCCGCGGCGGAGGTGCGGGAGGTCCAGGTGATACCGTCCGGGGAGGTCATGACGCGGTTGCCGGTGCCGGAGTCTGCGACCGCCACGAAGAGACCGTTGCCGTAGGTGATGGAGTTCCAGAAGTTGTCGGCGGCGGAGGTGCGGCTGGTCCAGGTGATACCGTCCGGGGAGGTCATGACGCGGTTGCCGGTGCCGGAGCCAGCGACCGCCA
>DZBU01000025.1:527-3665 GCA_022730015.1 Candidatus Elulimicrobium sp.
CGAAGAGACCGTTGCCGTAGGTGACGGAGTACCAGCTGTTGTTGGCGGCGGAGGTACGGGAGGTCCAGGTGATACCGTCCGGGGAGGTCATGACGCGGTTGCCGGTGCCGTCGTATGAGACCGCCACGAAGAGACCGTTGCCGTAGGTGACGGAGTACCAGCTGTTGTTGGCGGCGGAGGTGCGGGAGGTCCAGGCGGCCGCGTCAGCGGCCGCCGCTTGGAAGATACCGTTTTGGGTGAAGTCACCAGAGAGGGCGAGCGTCGAAGACGCGAGCACAGTGGCTGAGGTAGCTGTCTCGAAGCTGCCAGAGACCACTGGTAAATCCATATGGAAAGTTGTCGAAGTAGCAATGTATAGAGTTTGTCCGTCTGCGACGGTGAGACGACCGAGGGTGGTCGAAGCAGTGAACTGAATGTCCGCGTCATCAGAGCTGTCATAAGGATAGAGGTCGGTGGCCTTGGTGGTGGTACCAGTAGCTTCGTTCTTGAGCGTGACGTTATTTTGGTAAATATTTAAATTCGTAATATCAGCAGTAGAGGAAGCTTTAGTAACTGTAACGGCCGTCACCGCGTCGCCATCAACAAACACCGTGACTGGTGTTGATGTAGAAATACTATGGCCATTCGGAATGGTAATACTCCAAGTTCCTACTCCACTGTCAGTACTCGTACTATGAACACTGACCGATGAAGTCGCTACTGCAACCTTGATGGTTTTAGTCGTTGTAATAGGAGTAGCACGATCATCTTCATATAAAGTACCTGAAATAGTCAGGTCAGCTGCATATGCAGACATCACACCAGTCAGGTAGACAGAGACAATGAAAAAAGAAACAGCGAGTAGCTGCACACCAAATGTGGCAAAGTGAAGCTTTGCCACATTTGGTGTGCTCTTCCCTACTTTATTCTCTTGTCCTGTGACGTTGTACATGCGGTCGTCTTTTTTATGTGGTGTTTTGATTTGTGGCTAAATTGCTGGGTCTGGTGTAGGAGTCTGTTCTGGCGTTGATTCTTCCACCACTGGTTCGGTCACAGTTTCCGCACCACTTTCACTTCCCTCCTCTACGACTGGTGCCGGAGCTGGTTCGGTCACAGTCTCAATGCCGCTCTCACTCCTCTCCTCCACAACTGGTTCCGGTGCTGGCTCTTCTACTACTGGTTCCGGCATCGACTCTGGTGTTACTTCTGGTTCTGTGGTCATTTCCGGTGCTGGTGCTGGCTCTGGTGCGGGAACTGAAGTCGGATTGGCCGTTTGCCCAGCGCCATCAAGCAGCTGACGCAAGGTGTTCGCGTCCACACAGACTCCATCAACACAGAGCTCGCTTGTCTCCACACGATCAGCCTTGAGAGTAAGGACCGAGAGCACGCCATCGACGAAGCGATTTGCGAGCGCTACCAGACGGTCAAAGACAGTCTCACTCTCGTTTACTCCGATAGCCGTGATACTGCTAGTGCCCACAAGCACACCAAGTGACGCAACCTGTGTCGTATCGAGCCAGCGGTAGCTCTTCTCAACAAACATCACGATTTGTCCAACCTTCACCTCTGTACCATCAGCCAATGTCTTGGTAAGACTATCTTCATTCTCGAGCGCCTCGAGCTGCTCTTCAATGCTTTGCTGCTCGGCGATCATGTTTGCCTCCTCTACAATACCTTCAGTGGTAGTTGCGGTGAGCGGTACACACGGTTCTTCGTCGATCGCGCTACCACCACCGTAGTAACAACCGTCGTCAATACGTGGGTCGAAGTTAGTAAAGATCGGCTCGTACACCGGCTCTACCATACTGTCACCAAACTGGTTGAGGTAGGTACTTGAGTAGTAGCGAGTGTCGTCAAAATCTTCGAGCGCGATACCGATAGTCTCACCGGTGCCAGTTGCCTTCATTGCAACACCTGGCAAGTTTGAAAGCATGAGCGCATCACCCGCTTTGATCGGACCATTTTCAGTCGAGAGCTTCACCGGCACACGTCCCGAGAGCGCAATCGGGTAGGCTTGCTCTCCTTCGGTAAGTGATGCGTCGTCAGAACCAATAGTGAGACCAGGGTTGGTCGAAACAACGCCAAGGATCGGCAATGTGCTTCCGGTGGTCGCGCGATCGACTGAGAGACTACCACTCATCGCTACAATCTCGCCCGCTTCGAGCTCGGTGCTACTGAAGTACATTTCGGCGAGGTCGGAGTTGCCAGTTGCAAAACCATCTGCCACGACCCAACCAGTCGAGGTGGCAGTACAACTGCCGTCGTTATCGACACAGATACCGCCGTAACCAATCTGAAGTCCGGCCATATTATTAGTTGTACCATCACCGATGGTAGTAGTACCAAAAGCAGACACCGTGAAGACTGAGTTGCCGCCATTTTGGAAATCAAGGTATTTAGAAGTAGTTGAAGAGAACGAACCGCCGCCGTTACCAAAGCTCATTTCAAGACCAGTACCAGCAAAGGTAGAGCTCGAATGGAAGAGAGCGAGAAGAGACGCGGTGGTGATAGTGTCGGAGAAGCCACGCACTGCATTACCC
This sequence comes from Candidatus Elulimicrobium sp., assembly GCA_022730015.1. GTDB lineage: Bacteria > Patescibacteriota > Minisyncoccia > Phycocordibacterales > UBA918 > OLB19. The sequence goes on from DZBU01000025.1 coordinate 3,047, forward strand.
TGAGTGGTGCCTTCAGTCTCAAAGAAACCAGCGGCTGGTTCGTAGAGCTCGCCCGCGTCACCACTGGTGACCGCACGCACACCAAAGGTACGACCGAAGGCCGAGAGCGCGGTGTTCTCACCAAGCGTGTTCACTCCGCGATTAGCCTGGATCTCGAGACCGCGCACGACGTTACCAAATTCAGTATCGTCCTGCAGTCGCATCATATTACCGACGAGCGTGGTGGTCGCAGTGTTTGAAGCATGAAGGTAGAAGCGATTACCAAACTGAATCGCTGCGTCGATACTGTTCTCAGTCTGCAAGTATTGATCCATACCAACAACGCCCGCACCCGAGAAGCCAGTGTTCTGGAGTGAGAACTTTGCGTTCGGCGTGCTAGTACCAACACCAACGTAACCACCATCAAGTACAGTCAGCACCTCAGTTGCACCATCCAAGAGATTGAGAATGTCGCCAGCACCCGACTGCACAACAGTGAGCTTGGCAGATGGACTAGCAGTGCCCACGCCAAGGTCGCCACTATTGTTGACGGTGAGAGTGCGACCGGAAGCGTTATTTAAAGTGAAAACATCACCAGTACCAAGCTGTGTGATAGCGGCTGAGGTTGCAGTGGTAGAAC
>DZBU01000020.1 GCA_022730015.1 Candidatus Elulimicrobium sp.
CGGATCGGAGCGCCACGTTCATCAAGTTCGAATTTTACTTCGGGTTGTTCAAAAGCAATTGCGCCGCTGGCGTAACGTTTCTTGCGAAGCAAACGGGAGAGGGTCATGAGTTCGGTTAGTTCAGAAAGAAATTCGCCAGACTGATCGTCGAGCACTTTTTGCGCATCCTCGTAGGCAAAGCGTTTGTCAGAATGGATCACGGTTTGTCCGTACCAAGCCTTTACCACTGCTGCGTCTTTCGTCATTTCGAAGATGGCAGAAAAAGCGAGACGGTCTTCTTGGGGGCGTAGGGAACAGAGGTCATTTGAAAGGACTTCGGGTAGCATTGGAATCACACGATCAACCAAATAGACTGAAGTGCCTCGCTCGCGGGCTTCGTCATCGAGTGGTTCGCCTTCGACGACGTAATGCGACACGTCTGCAATATGAATGCCGACTTCGATATTTCCATTTGGTAACGTTTGGATCGAGAGCGCATCGTCAAAATCCTTTGCATCAGCAGGATCGATGGTCATGGTGGTCACACCTCTGAAATCTCGTCGCTTTGGATCTTGGAGTGCCGCAGCAAAGATCTGCTCTTTTGTTTCATATAGAGTATGTGCGGCTTGTTGGACTGACTCAGGAAAAGCTTTAGAAAAACCGCCAGAGCGGATGATCGCTTGCATTTCAGTTTCGTGATCGCCAGCGCGACCAATGATCTCAATGATCTTGGCGAGAGGATCGAGGTTTGGTTGCGACCAGTTGGTGATCTCGATCACTACCTTCATACCAAGATCATTGGCGGTGGCGTCAGGGAGGAGTGGACGAATATGGATACGATGATTGTCTGGCTGGAGAAATTTTACAGTCTGGCCATTTTCTTGGCGCTCTTTTATAACTCCGATGAGTTCGCGGTGAGCGGCTTTGATCACCCGTACGACTACTCCTTCTTGGCGGCGGCCAGGAATCTTTTTCTTTAAGGTTACTTCTACAATGTCACCATCGAGCGCGAAGCCAAGGGCTTCGCGCTCAATTACAATATCTTCGTCAAGGTCTGGATGGGCGACAAATCCAGTTCCTTTGCCACGGATCATGATGGCACCTTCGTGGGTTTTTTCCATGGGCGAAGTATAGCACCATATCCATACTAATAAAGAGGCCCTACACGCTATTGACGTCTTTCTTTTATCTGCTATGCTAGCCGAACTATGTTAATGATGCGTTTACAACGAGTTGGCCGCAAGAACGATCCTTCGTATCGTATTGTCGTGACCGACAAGCGAACTGGTCCAAAGAGCGACAAGCATGTCGATCGAATTGGTTCGTATAACCCAAAGATGAATCAGGTGCAGCTTGATGCTGCTAAGGCTAAAGAATGGCTTGCAAAGGGTGTACAACCATCTGACACCGTTCACAATATTCTTATCAGTCAGAAAGTGATTGAAGGCCGAAAGATCAATGTTTTGCCAAAGAAATCACCGATCATTGATGAGGAGGCGCTTAAGCGAGCGGCTGAAGAGGCTGCTGCAAAGGTAGAAGCAGAAAAAGCAGCCGCTGCTGCAGCAGTAGTTGAAGAAGTTGAAGAAGTTGCAGTAGAAGCAGCGGAAGCAGCTCCAGTCGAGGAAGAAAAGGCTGCTGCCTAAATTCTACCCACACAAGCATTTGACTCTCGCGAGACACTCTCGTATGATTTTAGGAGCACGTTACATTCTGTGACGATTGCTTACCAGTATAGACAAAATTGATGTATGGATACGCACGAAGATAAGCAGTTTTTAGAGAATCTTGTAAAAGCACTCGTCGATCACCCAGAGTCGGTTAATATTAATCGTACTGTAGATGAAATGGGGGTTCTTCTTACCCTTGATGTTCATGCGGAGGATATGGGAAAGATCATTGGTCGTTCCGGTAATACCGCAAAAGCCATCCGCACACTTCTCCGTGTTGTTGGTATGAAGCACGATGCTCGGGTTAATCTCAAAATCAACGAACCAGAGGGTGGTCGTGGCATGAGTCGTGAGATGTCTGAAGCGATGCAGGAGGATAATCTTGCGGTTGAGCCGAAGTCATTGGATCAAGCAATTGATGATTTGAAGATATAGGTGCATAAAAAGCGTGGCGCCTTAGGCGCCGCGCTTTTTTTATGCTAGGATTTTTTTATGCATTTTCACGTCATCACATTATTTCCAGAAGTCTGCCAAACGTATACCGATGCGAGCGTGCTCGGTCGTGCTCAGAAAACCGATAAAGGCAGGGGAGCCAAAGTACGCGGAAAGAAGATCCAGCTGAGTTATTACAATCCACGAGACTTTGCGAAGGATAAGCACCGGAAGGTGGACGATAAACCATACGGTGGCGGGCCAGGTATGGTCATGAAAGCCGAGCCGATCATTAAGGCTTGGGAGAAAGCGGTGGGGAGAAAGAAGGATCAAAAAAAGGTAAAAACGCTCATTATGTCACCACGTGGTCGAGTGTTTACTCAGGCGAGTGCCAAGGAGTACGCGCAGAAGTATGAGCATCTGGTCTTAATCAGTGGTCGCTATGAAGGAATTGATTCACGCGTCTTGTCAGTGTTGCAGGCAGAAGAAGTAAGTGTTGGTGATTTTATTCTCACTGGCGGTGAGCTCCCAGCCCTGACAATAATAGACGCTACTGCTCGTCAGATCGAAGGTGTGCTTGGAACTCATGAATCACTGGAGGAAGAGCGCGAAACAACTGGTGAGACGTATACTCGTCCAGAAGTTTTTGTGTATAAAAAGAGGAATTTTGCTGTGCCAGAGGTCTTTGTGAATGGAAATCATGCCGAGATCGAGCAACGTCGTCGAAATCAAAAATTGTAATAAAAGTAACCAGAATCGTTGTTTCAATACTGAAAAAAACGTCTGCACATGGTATTATTTTTCTATCATGATCAGCTAAGTAATTTATATGGAACCAGAAAATAAGAGCGAAACAGGCAGTGTCGAAGGAGATGTGGAGAACACCCCAAAAGAAACAAAAGAGGCAGTCACCAATCCAGTAGAGACATCAACCAAACTATCTTTTTCGGTAATTGGGTATATTCTCCCATTCCTCTTTTTCTTGCCCCTTCTTGATGATAAAACAAAACGTGATCCGGCGGTCCGTTTTCATGCCAATCAGCAGCTTATCTTACTGATTGTGATCGGTAGCGTGTATCTTCTCCATACTACTATTCTGGTTGTCCTTTCGACATTTGGGTATTTCGTTATTCAACTATTGAGTGTGTCAGTGATAATTTTGATTGCAATCGGTGCGTACAATGCACAGAAAGGAAAAATGAGCGAATTGCCGTTTGTTGGGCAGTTTCGGATCTTGAAGTAGGGCGTTTTGGGATAAGGTGTCCTGATATCCATCGATCTATTGTCAGTACGTTTTGTTTTATAAATAAAAACCTCCTTGTCATAGACTTGGAGGTTTTGCCATTTTAGGCGTAAGTATTAATGTGTTCCATCGGCTTCACAGCCAATATTCTCTTGCTAAGTTTGCCATACAGCGCGCTCATTTCGAGTTCACTCCCGACTTGGATCATTTGAAATAGCTCTCTTGGTAACTGAGTATATTCAACAATGCCGTCGATTTCGATATATACAAAGTATAGACCATGGTCGTATCGTTTCTCGATGATTCGACCACTCACTGTGACGTGTTGCCCTTTTTGGCTGTCATACTTGGCATAAAACGCTTTTTGAAGTGGATTGATCACAAAAAAGAACAAGAGAACAACAGCTACAAGTAGAAATAATGCCGCTAACAAAATGAGCGAGACCCTGGTCGAAAACTCGGTCAGGTGCATAAAGATATCCATCTTCCTCTCCTTTGAGTAAATGTGTTGTTGGAATAAACTAAATACTTTATACAATACGTTTACTTATAAAGCAATGGGAACACTTGCATTATTCAGGATATCTCGTATACTACCGACCACAAACGCAAGTAAATGCGATCTCGAGTGAGTCAAGGTGGTGAGATTCAGATACGCGGGGGTAAAGAGCACTTTTTATCGTATGTAGAGGATGCCTACGATAAAAGGCCTAATCACGGTTGTGATGTTTTTATTCATCGGGTAGAAAAATTTGTAACGAACAAAAGCGCACACGCGTGTGTTTTGGTTTGTGTCATTTTCAACCCATTCATACTTATATATTAAAGTTATGAGCAAACAGGATGTTTCAGTCGGTCACTGGCCGCAGAAGCGCTTTGAGAAAGCCGCTGCACCACGGATCCCACTACCAGACCTCATCGAGCCACAGCGCGAGTCGTACAAGTGGTTTGTTGAGACGGCTTTGAAGGAGATCTTCAAAGAGTTTTCACCGATCACTGACTACTCAGAGAAAAAATTTGAAATGCAGTTCAAGAAGTATGAACTTGGTGCGCCAAAATATTCTCCAGAATTTGCGTGGGAGAATAAGCGTACCTACGAGGCGCCACTTCGTGCCACGGTTGTACTCAAGAACAAGACCTTTGAGTCAGAAAAAGAACAGGAAATCTTCATGACCGATATCCCGGTGATGACTGATAATGGTACTTTCATCATCAACGGTGTGGAGCGTGTTATCGTGCCGCAGTTGGCACGTAGTTACGGTATCTTCTTCACCGCGGCTGAATCAAAAGGCAAGACCCTCTTTGGTGCAAAGATCATTCCGGCTCGTGGTGCTTGGGTTGAGATTGAGTCCGAAGCTGATGGTGTTGTGTACGTAAAGATCGATCGCAAGAAGAAATTCCCAATTTCATCACTCCTTCGGGTACTTGGACTTGAAAAAGATGCCGAGATGATCAAGCTCGTGAAGGGTATCGAGCGAGGTGAAGAGTACATGAAAGCGACCCTCGCTAAAGACCCAGCGAAAACGACTGATGATTCATATGTCGAGATTTACCGACGCCTCCGTGACGGTGACCTTGCTACGGTTGATAACGCTCGTGAGTTTGTTGATTCTATTTTTGCTCCTGAACGGTACGACCTTTCAGAGATCGGTCGTCATCATTTCAATGGCCGTTTTGGTCTCTCAACTGATGCGAAGGCCACTGCCAACCGTACGGTTACTACTGAAGACCTTAAGCTCATCCTCAAGCACATCATCGAGAGTAATCACGATGCATCAGCTTTGCCTGATGACATCGATCACCTTGGCTTCCGTCGCGTGCGGTACTTTGGTGAAATGCTTCAGCAGCGCGTACGTGTTGGTATGACTCGCATGAAGAGAAATATTCAAGACCGCATGTCTACTATCGAGGCGGAAACCTCACTCCCAATGCAGATCATCAACCCCCGACCACTGCAGGCTGCGATCAAGGAATTTTTCACCACCAACCAGCTTTCCCAGTTCTCCCAGCAGCAAAACATCCTCGCTGAGGTGGAACACCTCCGCACTCTTTCAGCGCTTGGTCCAGGCGGTCTCACTCGTGAGCGTGCTGGCTTTGAAGTGCGTGACGTGCACCCATCTCACTACGGACGTCTCTGTCCGATCCATACCCCAGAAGGTCCGAACATCGGTCTTATTCTTCGTCTCTCGATGTACTCTCGCGTCAATCGTTTTGGTATCATCGAAACCCCATACCTCAAGGTTACTAAGGGTAAGCTGCAAGATGAGATCATCTACATGAACGCCCACGAGGAAGAGGGCTTCACGATTGCTCACGCAGCAATTGAGATTGACGACAAGGGTAAGATTAAACCAGAAATGGTTGAAGCTCGTCACAAAGGTGAGCCACGAATTGTGCCGCGAGAAGATGTTGATTACATTGATATTGCAACCAATCAGCCTTTCTCTGTCGCAACTTCGATGATTCCGTTTTTGAATCATGACGATGCGAACCGTACACTCATGGGTTCAAACATGCAGAAGCAAGCAACCCCGTGTGTGGTACCAGAAGCGCCAATCGTTGCTACTGGTGTCGAGGGTGAAGCAGCACGTGATGTTGGTCGTGTACTGCATGCACAAGAAGCCGGAGAAGTCGTTGAAGTTGATGCTCGAAAGATCGTTGTTAAAAACAAAGAAGGGAAATCACATGAATACCCGCTTATTCAGTTACAGCGAACCAATGATTTTTCTGCCTTTATGCATCGGCCAGCCGTCTCACTTGGTCAGAAGGTGAAGCGGGGTGATCTCTTGGCTGATACGACCGCTACTGACAATGGTCAGATCGCAGTAGGTCAGAACGCGCTCGTCGCGTTCATGTCATGGAATGGTGCGAACTACGAAGACGCGATCATTATCTCTGAACGCTTGGTGAAACAAGCAAAGTTCTCTACCATCCATATTGAAGAATTTGATTGTGCGGTACGTGATACAAAGCTTGGGCCGGAAGTCACTACTCCTGATATTCCAAACGTATCAGAACTCAAGCTCCGCAATCTCGATGAAACTGGCGTAATCCGTATTGGTGCGGAAGTCCGCCCAGGCGATATTCTCGTCGGTAAGGTAACCCCGAAGGGTGAAACCCAGCTTACCCCTGAAGAACGACTGCTTCGTTCGATCTTCGGTGAAAAGGCAAAGGATGTGAAAGACACCTCACTTCGCCTTGAAGCCGGGAAGCGTGGCCGTATTGTTGGGGTGAAGATCTTTTCACGAGAAAACGGTGATCAGCTCGAAAGTGGAGTGATCAAGCGTATTCACATTACTGTTGCACAGGTGCGTAATGTGTCAGTGGGAGATAAGCTTGCTGGTCGTCATGGTAACAAGGGTGTAATTTCACGTATTCTTCCTGAAGAAGATATGCCGTTCACTGAAGATGGGCGTCCGATCGATGTGCTCCTTACTCCGCTTGGTGTGCCAAGTCGTATGAACCTCGGTCAGATCCTTGAGCTTCATCTTGGTATGGCAGCTAATACTTTGGGATATCAGGCGATTGTCCCTCCATTTGCTGGTGCTTCTGAAGATGACGTAAAGGCAGAATTGGTAGCAGCTGGTTTGCCATCAGATGGTAAGATCCAACTTCGTGATGGTCTCTCTGGTGAACCGTTTGCACAGAAAACAGCAGTTGGTTACATGTATATCTTGAAGCTGCACCACATGGTGGAAGACAAGATCCACATGCGTTCGATTGGGCCGTACTCACTCATTACCCAGCAGCCGCTCGGTGGTAAAGCACAGGTTGGTGGACAGCGTTTCGGAGAAATGGAAGTGTGGGCACTCCTTGGTTATGGAGCTGCCTACACCCTGCGAGAAATGCTCACGATCAAATCTGACGATATCGTCGGGCGCTCGGCTGCCTTCGATGCTATCGTTCGTGGTGAGAAGATCTCCCATCCACACACTCCAGCCGCTTTCAACGTGCTTCTCAATCAGCTCCGTGGTCTCGCCTTGGATGTAAAGCTTGAGAAAGAAGAAGTGGTGCGCCGTAATTATGAGAACAACTAATCTTCATGACTATGTCTAACGAATCAACATTCAAGAAAACAGAGTTCAAGAAGCCGGCTCCGGCTCCAACGAACTACACTGGCGTGAGCCTCAAGCTCGCTTCACCAGAGACCATTCTCGACTGGTCATGGGGTGAGGTGACCAAACCAGAGACTATTAACTACCGTACCCAGCGTCCCGAGAAGCACGGTCTTTTCGACGAGCGTATCTTTGGTCCGGTAGAAGACTATGAATGTAGCTGTAAGAAATACCGCGGCATCCGTTACAAGGGAATCGTTTGTGAAAAGTGTGGAGTAGAAGTTACTCGCGCGATTGTTCGTCGCGAACGTATGGGTCACATCGACCTCTGCGTCCCCGTGTCACACATTTGGTTCCTCCGTGGCGTACCAAGTCGTATTGCAATGATCCTCGGTATCACCGCTTCCTCAGTTGAGAAGGTGATCTACTTCGCTGGATACATCATTACTAAGGTCAGTGAATCTGACAGAACTCGTATTCTTTCTGAACTCGATACCGAATTTAAAACCAAGTTAAAGGCACTTCAGAATGAAGAAGCACGAGAAGCGCTTAAGGTTCGCATGGATGACATCAAGCGAGAGATCGATAGTATCCAACAGGGCGTAGTGCTTGATGAAATGAGTTTCCATCGATTCTCTATCAAGTACAGCACGCTCTTTGAAGCCCGTATTGGTGCTGAAGCGATCTTTGATCTTTTTAAGAATCTTGATCTTGCAAAGCTTGCCGAAGAACTCGAGGATCGTTATACAAAAGCTGGGGCGATGGAACGAGCGAAACTCGATAAACGACTTTCTCTCGTGCGCGGTATGTTGAATGCTGGTGTTCGTCCAGAATGGCTTTTCCTTACTCGTATTCCGGTGGTTCCACCAGCGATCCGTCCAATGGTTGCACTCGAGGGCGGTCGTCATGCTTCTTCTGATCTCAACGATCTCTACCGTCGCGTGATTAACCGCAACAACCGTCTCAAGAAACTAATCGATATTCAGGCGCCAGACGTGATCCTCCGCAACGAGAAGCGTATTCTTCAAGAGGCCGTGGACGCACTCATCGACAACTCGATTCGTCATGGTGGAGGTGCGTACTCAGTGATGAGTCAAGCGCAGCGTCGACCACTCAAGTCACTATCTGACTACCTCAAGAGTAAGCAAGGATACTTCCGTCAGAACCTGCTCGGTAAGCGCGTGGACTACTCAGGACGTTCGGTGATCGTCATTGGTCCAGAACTTGCGCTTGATCAGTGTGGTTTGCCAAAGCACATGGCACTTGAACTTTTCCGTCCGTTTGTGATTGCAGAACTTCTCAAGCAAGAGCTTGCCTACAACATTCGTGGTGCTGGTCGTCTCATTGAAGATGGTGTGCCAGAGGTTTGGGCGATCCTTGAAAATATCATTAAACATAAATACGTGATGCTTAACCGTGCACCGACACTGCACCGACAGGGTATTCAAGCGTTCCGTCCGGTACTGATCGAAGGTAATGCGATTCAGGTGCACCCACTCGTTTGTCGTGCGTTCAATGCCGACTTCGACGGTGACCAGATGGCGGTACACGTACCACTTTCAGATGAGGCGCAGCTTGAGGCAAAGACCATCATTTCCGCTAACAACAACATTCTTAAGCCTGGTTCGTCAGAGCCGGTAGTGTCTGAAAAGCTGCTTGATATGGCGCTTGGTGCGTATTGGATGACTAAGATCGTTGAAGGTGCTAAAGGTGAAGGTAAGCACTTTGCTTCACCAAACGATGCGATCAATGCACATGATTATGGTGTGATCGACTTCCGTGCCAAGGTAAAGGTACTCGCAACTGATACGCCAAAGTACGCACAGTATGAGAACCAGATCTTTGAAACAACAGTTGGTCGATTGCTCTTCAACTCAGTATTGCCGAGTGATCATCGATTCATTAACGACGTGATCGTACAGCGAACACTTTTCCAGATCATCATTGATATCATTGATGACCGTGGCGCACAGGCGGTGCCAGCTATTGTCGACAAACTTAAGAAATTTGGTTTCCGTTACGCAACACTCTCTGGTACTACTTGGGGTATTGATGAAGTGGTTGTACCAAAAGAGAAAGTCGCAATCGTGGCTGCTGCTCGAGAAGAAGAACGACAGATCATCGAACACTACGAAGAAGGTTTGCTTTCACGCGATGAACGCCGCCGCATGATCGTTGAGATCTGGCACCGCGCGAAAACCTCGATCGAAAAAGTGCTTCCAGAAACACTCAGTGAAAATGGTTCAGCATATGAAATGTGGAAGTCTGGTGCGCGAGGATCGCTTGGTCAAATCGCCCAGATGGCAGGTATGAAGGGTCTGATCGTAAACACTCGTGGTGAAACATTGGAGACACCAGTTATCTCTTCTATGAAAGAAGGTTTGACTCCAATCGAGTACTTCAACACTACACACGGTTCACGAAAAGGTCTTGCCGACACTGCGCTTCAGACTGCTAAGGCGGGATATCTGACTCGTCGTCTCTTCGTGGTAGCACAAGATGCGATCGTTACGGAAGCAGATTGTAAGACAAAGAAAGGTACTAAGATCAGTCGCGTGTCTGCTTCGGGAATTGAAATTGCCTTCTCGAAAGCGATCAAGGGCCGTATCCTTGCAGAAGATGCGATTGACTCAAAGGACAATGTCATCTTTAAGAAAGGACACCTCCTTAGTCGTCGGGATGCTATCGCCGTTGAAGATTCTACTTGTGAGTCAGTCGTGGTGCGTTCACCAATGACCTGTAAGACACTCCGTGGTGTTTGTCAGCAGTGTTATGGTATTGACCTGACCACTAATGAACTCGTTGATATCGGCGAAGCAGTTGGTACAGTGGCAGCGCAAGCGATTGGTGAACCAGGTACACAGCTTACAATGAACACAAAGCATGCTGGAGGAGCCGCCTCAGCTGGTGGAGACGTGACACAAGGTTTGCCACGTGTAGAAGAGGTATTTGAAAAACGACAGCCAAAAATTCCTGCTGTAGTTGCAAAACATGATGGAATTGTAACAGCGATCCGTACTGAAGGACGAGAAAAAGTGATCATTGTGACACCGGATATGAGTGCAGCAGGAGCGCCAAAGAAAAAAGATGCCGTTGAATATGAGACTCACTACCGACGTGTTGTTACCGTTTCAAAGGGTGATGAAATCAAGGCGGGACAACTTCTTACTGACGGTTCTGCTCACCTTCCTGAGCTCTTTAAGTACGGTGGACAAGAAACGACGCAAGATTACATCATCTCTGAAGTAAATAAGATCTACGAGCTCCAGGGTGTGACCATTGCTCGTAAGCACATCGAACTTATCGTCAAGCAAATGATGTCGCGGGTGAAGGTTACGTATCGTGGTGACAGCCCATTCACGATCGGTGAAGTGGTTGAAGAGTGGATCATGGTTGAGATCAACGAGAAACTAAAAGCAGAAGGCAAGGATCTCGCGAAGGGCGACCGTCTCATTCTTGGTATCACTGAAACCTCTCTTTCACGAAAGAGTTTCCTCTCTGCTGCGTCATTCCAAAACACTACTCGCGTACTCATCAACGCAGCGGTGAAGGGAAGTCATGACAATCTTGCTGGCCTTATGGAAAACGTTATCATTGGTAAATTGATACCAGCTGGTTCCGGATTCAAGGGAAGCAAGAAGCATCAAATGATAGAAGAACTGCAAAAGAATAAATAACTCTTGGCAGTGCAAAACGGCCGGCCCCTTCGGGGCCGGCCATTTTGTATTCACTATACTCACATCCCATGTGTACTGTTCGTTTTTTCTTGAAGGATCGCATGATAAAATCATTTGATGGAAACGCTACTTGGGTTCTTTCAGTCCTTCACTGAAGCATCATTTTGGAGCACGGTGATTGCCGTGTTAGTTGCCGCTTTGGTGGGTGGACTCATTGGTATTGAACGTGAATATCGAGATAAAAGTGCTGGTTTTCGCACTATGATACTTATCTCAGTTGGTTCGTGTCTCTTCACTATTTTCTCTGAGGTAATGGGTGGACCAGATGATGAAGTGTCACGTATTGCTGCTTCGATCGTCATCGGCGTGGGTTTTCTTGGTGCTGGTGTCATTGTTAAAGATGGTCCGACGATTCGTGGTCTCACTACCGCTGCGTCTATTTGGCTAGTAGCTTCACTCGGCATGGGAGCGGGTATTGGTGAATACCCTCTAGTACTGATTGTCACCCTACTGGCGTTGATTATCTTGTTGATCTTGCCACCGTTTGAGCGTTGGCTTGATCGACTACATGATTTTTCAGAGTTTCATATTACGATCAAGAATTCAGATGTTGCTGAAGGAAAGATTCTTGATATTCTCGAGGCGCATAGAGTTGAAGTGGTTGAAGTACGTCGTACCAAATTGGTTAAGGACGAGCGGATCCTACATATAAAGGCTAATATGAATGTAGCTCAGCACGAAGAACTCGGTGCTGCCTTGGTAGAAAGTAGCACGGTCATTGCTTTTCAAGACTAAATATCCATTCAAGCATAATTTCGCGAGTGGCCATATTTTCGGTATACTAGGGCCACTATGAGTGATGCGGTTGAAGAAATAAAGCGGCGGTTGAGTATTCTCGATGTTATTTCTCCTTATGTAGAGCTTCACAAAGCCGGAAAGAACTTTAAAGGGAAGTCTCCTTTTTCAGCAGAGAAGACCCCGTCCTTTTATGTGTCACCCGATCGAGGAATGTACTATTGTTTTTCTACCTCGCAAGGTGGCGACATGTTCAATTTTGTTCAGGTGATGGAAGGGGTCGATTTCAAGGAAGCTCTTAAGATCCTAGCTCAAAAAGCAGGAGTTGAGTTGATCCCAGAGGATCCTCAAAAACGAAGTGAACGAGATCGTATTTATGCGGCGCTTGAGGCTGCAACGATATTTTATGAGGAGCAATTAGGTAAAGAGTCAGAGGCTATTTCGTATCTCAAGCGCCGCGGAGTCAAGCCAGAAACGATCGCAAAATGGCGTATCGGTTTTGCGCCCGGACCCCCTAGCTACGGTTGGCGCGCAGCCAAAGAATATCTTGAAGCAAGAGCATACACTCGCGATGAGCTTCTAAAGGCTGGCCTTATAAAAACTACAGAAGGTGGTAAAGAACCATTTGATGTGTTTCGTGATCGGATCATGTTTCCGATGGCTGAACCCAGTGGCAAGATAGTGGCTTTTTCGGGACGGATACTTCACCCTGATGAAAAGTCTCCGAAGTACGTAAATTCACCTGAGACACTGCTCTATAAAAAATCAGAGCTCTTGTTCGGATACGACAAAGCAAAAAATGGTATCCGACACTTGAATTTTTCACTCATCGTTGAAGGTCAATTTGATGTCGTGATGTGTCACCAGGCAGGGTATAGCAATGCGGTAGCAGTATCAGGGACTGCGTTGACGGTACAACATGTACAGTTGCTCGAACGTCTTTCTGATCGAGTGGTACTCGCACTCGATGCTGATCGGGCAGGGATCTCGGCAATGAAAAAAGCTGCCGATGTCATGTTGAGGCGGGGTCTCGATGTGAAAGTGGCTGAGCTACCACTTGGGAAAGACCCAGCTGATGTTATTTCTGTTGATCCTGATGAATTCAAGAAGGTGATTGGTGGATCGGTGCACATCATCGAGTTTTTACTCCATGTTCTCAGACGTGAAATAGCAGAGGAACGATCATTTAAACTAAAAGTCCGGGAAGAAGTACTGCCGTTCGTTTTATTATTACCAAGCCGCATCGATCAGGAACATTTTGTCGGAAAGGTAGCTGAAGCGATCGAGTCAACCACCGATGCGGTGCGATTTGAACTTGAAAGACTGCGGGAGCAATCAATAGTTTCAAGTGCTCGTGAGTCTAAAA
>DZBU01000008.1:0-22197 GCA_022730015.1 Candidatus Elulimicrobium sp.
ATGTCACGATCACTCTATAAAGGACCATACGTTGACGAAAAGCTCCTCAAAAAGATCGCCGGAAAAAAACCCGGAGAGGGTGGTGTCATCAAGACCTGGGCGCGCGGCTCAGTGATTTCTCCAGAAATGGTAGGATTCACCTTCGGCGTCCACAACGGAAAGACACATATTGAGGTCTTAGTCGCAGAAGAAATGGTAGGACACAAGTTTGGTGAATTCTCACCAACCAAGAAGTTCCACCGCCACGGAGGTAAGATGCAGAAGGAACTTGAGCAGAAGCGCAAGGAAGCTGAGATCGCTGCTGCTAAGGCTGCAAAATCTACTGGTAAATAAGTATTGACGTATGAAAGCTATTCTAAAAAACTATCGTCAGTCACCACGTAAGGTCCGCTTGATCGCAGACCTGGTGCGCGGAAAAAGTGCCGCTGATGCCCTTACCACTCTTCGTTTTGTTGACAAGCGCGCTGCACAGCCGTTTGCAAAATTGATCGAATCAGCCATTGCAAACGCTAAGCAGCAGGGGGCTAACCTCGACAAGCTCTTCATCAAGGGAGTGCAGGTCAACAAGGCTCCAACTCTCAAGCGATTCATGCCACGAGCTCGTGGTTCTGCCTCACGAATTAATAAGCGTAACAGCCATCTCTCAGTCGAGCTCGGCGAGAAGAAATAAGGATATGACACACGTAGCACATCCATATGTCCAGCGTATTGGCGTTAACCGTGACTGGAAGAGTCGCTGGTTTACGACCAGTCCAGAGAAGTTTCGTGAGTTTCTCCGTGTCGACGCAGCGCTCCGCAAGATGCTCAAAAAGCGTCTCAAGGGTATGTCAGTTGACACTGTAGAGATTGAACGAAATCAGAAAGACATCAAGATCATTATCAAAACCGCTCGTCCTGGGCTTATCATCGGTCGCAGTGGCGAAGGGATCAATAATCTCAAAAAGGAGATTGATCTCTTCCTTCGCAAGCAGAAGATGTCAGACAAGCCAGAACTCAAGATCGATATTGAAGAAGTTCGCTCACCAGAATCATCAGCCAACATTGTTGGTCAGATGATCGCCGAAGGACTTGAGAAGCGACTTACCTTCCGACGCGTTATGAAGCAGACCATCGAAAAAGTGATGGCTAATCGTGACGTTGAAGGAGTGCGTATCAAGCTCTCGGGTCGTCTCGGTGGTGCTGATATGGCTCGTATTGAAGAGCTTAAAAAAGGTCGTATTCCACTACAGACTCTCCGCGCTGACATCGATTTCGCCCGTGTAGAAGCCAACCTTCCGTACGGCGTGATTGGTATCAAGGTGTGGATCTACCGTGGTGAAGTGTTTGCTGATCGCAAGGCTGGTCAGCAAGAAGCTGAAGCCCGCCCTACTCGTAACCGATAATTAGACGCGTATGTTATTTCCAAAGAAAGTAAAACACCGCAAGTGGCAGACCAATCGCATTAGCGAGGAGAGACGTCAACGACCTGACACACGCGGTATCACCGTTGCCTACGGTGAGTATGGCCTCAAGGCTACGACCGGTTCTCGCGTAAAATCAAACCAGATTGAAGCGGCTCGTCGTGTGATCTCTCGCACTATGGGTAAGACTGGTAAAGCATGGATCCGTATCTTCCCAGATCGTCCGATCACCCAGAAGGCGGCTGAAGTACCGATGGGTAAGGGTAAGGGAGATCCAGACCACTTCGTCTTCGAAGTAAAGCCAGGACGCATCCTCTTTGAAGTGGATGGTGTTCCCGAAGACATTGCTCGCGAAGCCTTCCGTAAGGCTTGTGCGAAGCTTCCATTACAAGGTAAATTCGTGCGTCGTGAAGACACACGTGTGTAATCTTCGTCATTGCTTATGATCAATATGCAAGATATGCGAAAGAAGTCCGAGGCAGAACTCACCAGTGTGGTAGAGTCTGCACGTAAGACTGTTCGCGAGGAGCGTTTCAAGGACAAATTCAGTCGTAAGGCTAGTGTCATTCAAAACGCTAAGACCGAAGTCGCTCGTGCGCTCACTGAGCTTTCTGCTCGCCGCCGTAACCCTGAAACTAAATAGCGTATGAGTACCGAACAAACAACAAGCAACGGTCGCGTACTCCGCGGTACAGTGGTCGCATCAAAGATGATGGATACCTGTACGGTAGCGGTAGAGCGATACGTACAACACCCAAAGTACAAAAAGTTCATGCGTCGCACGAAGAAATTCTTGGTGCATGATAAAGGAAACACCGCCAAAGTAGGCGATGTGGTCGACATTAGAGAAACCCGTCCGATCTCCAAGCGTAAGTGCTTCGAGCTCGTAACTGCAAAGTAGTATGATCCAGCCTCAATCAATCGTGAAGATCACCGACAATTCCGGTGGTAAGATCGGCCGAGTCTTCAAGGTGCTCGGTGGATCAAAGAAGCGTTACGCAGAACTGGGAGAGATCGTTGTGCTTTCAATCCAGACTGCAGAGCCACGTAAGGCCGTAAAGAAGAAGGATGTGGTGTACGGTGTGATCGTTCGTCAGCGTAAGCCATTCCGAAGAAAGGATGGTTCATATGTAAGTTTTGATGACAACGCTGTCGTCCTTATCGACAAAGTAAAGAAGGAGCCACGTGCCAACCGCGTCTTTGGACCGATCCCACGTGAACTCAGTGAAGCTGGTTATCAGAAAATTGTCTCCCTCGCTCCAGAGGTAGTGTAATCAAGCAATCGTATGAAGATCAGAAAAGGAGACACCGTAAAGGTGATCGCAGGAAAAGAAAAAGGTAAGACTGGAACTGTCTTCTTGACGTTCCAAGAAACCGATCAGGTGGTGATTGAAGGTCTCAATGTAGCCAAGCGCCACCAGAAGAATAAGCGTACCCGTTCACAGGGACAGATTGTCGAGAAGAGTATGCCAATTCATGTCTCAAACGTAGCGCTTATGGAAGGCGACAAGCCAGTTCGCGCTGGATACGTCTTTGAGGGAGAAGGAGAGAAGCGCAAGAAAGTGCGTGTTGCTCGCCCATCAGGTAAGAAAATTTAATCAAATTAGAGTATGGAAACAGTACAGACTCAACTAAAAACAGTATTTGAAGCTAACAAAGACCAGTTCGGATACACAAATGTGAATCAGGCACCAACCATCGAGAAGGTGGTGGTTTCAGTGGGAACTGGTCGGGTTGATGACAAGGCTAAGATTGCCCTCATTCAGGATCGGCTCGCTTTGATCACTGGTCAGAAAGCAGCGCCACGAGCAGCTCGCCAGTCAATTGCGTCATTCAAGTTGCGTGAAGGTGAGATCATTGGGTATCAAGTGACGTTGCGTGGACAGCGTAAATTGGACTTCCTTAATAAGTTGATCCACATTGCGCTCCCGCAAACTCGTGACTTCCGTGGTCTCAAGATTTCATCGATTGATGAAATGGGAAACTATACCCTTGGTATCAAGGAACATACTATCTTCCCAGAAACTGCCGATGAAGACATTCGCGATGTGTTTGGTATGTCGATCACGATCGTGACGACCGCTAAGACCAAAGCAGAAGCAGAAACACTTTTACGACACATTGGACTTCCACTTCAGAAAGCTGTGGTGAAGTAGAAAGTGAGTATGAGCAATAGAAAACCGGCGTGTGCCCTTCGGGCACACGCCGGTTTTCTATTGCTTTTTCAGCTTATTCTGGTATTGTAGGCCGCAAGACGAACGGCAAATTCTACAGTAATTTCCGGGCGTTAAAGGCAAGCTTTGGTATCAACCAATGCAAGCCGGATTTAATAGGGGGTGCAGTCACTCATTCGGAGTGAGACGACCCCACAGCTAAATAAAATACAGTGGCGCGAAAATCACTTATCGTACGTTCTGAACGTACACCAAAGTTTAAATCGCGTGTTGTCCGTCGTTGCAAGCTTTGCGGCCGCAAGCACGGATACATGCGTGACTTCGACGCGTGCCGAATTTGCTTCCGCGAACTCGCACACGAAGGTCATATACCAGGCGTAAGAAAATCATCATGGTAGGCGATACAATTGGCGATTTGATAATTCGTCTGAAGAACGCCGGCGCAGTGAAGAAGGCAACCGTTTCGGTGCCGTACTCAAAACTCCGCAAGGCAGTTCTCGATAAACTCGTGGCAGCTGGCTACATTGCGTCAGCAACCGAAAAAGGAAAGCAGGTACAAGAAAAGACCCTCGAAGTGACACTCAGCTACGAGCAGGGTGTTTCACGCATCAGTGGCGTGAAGCGCATCTCAAAGCCAGGTCGACGTCTCTACGCGAAGGTTGCGGATATTCATCCGGTTAAGTTTGGTAAGGGGCACATGATCCTCTCAACTCCAGCAGGTATCCTCACTGGTGAGGAAGCAAAGGAGAAGAAAATGGGTGGTGAGCAACTTTTCATCATTTGGTAAGTATGAGTCGTCTAGGAAAAATTCCAGTAACCATTCCAAGTGGCGTAACGGTCACGTTCGAGAATGGAGTACTGACGGTGAAGGGTGCGAAAGCTACACTTTCACGCGAAATGAAAAAAGATGTCGACATCAAGATCGAGGGTAATACTATTACTCTCACACCAGGTCAGACTGAGGCAGCTCCAGCTTTGTGGGGAACCTACGCTGCTCACCTTCGTAATATGGTTAAGGGAGTGACTGAAGGCTTCACTCGAGTACTCGAGATTGAGGGAGTAGGATACCGTGCGGAAGTGAAGGGGAGCGATATTGTCCTTAGTATGGGCTTTTCACATCCAGTTATTCTCGCGATACCAGAGGGTATTACTGTTGAGGTGCTAAAGAACGTTGTTACCCTTACGGGTTCTGACAAAGATGCGCTTGGACAGTTTGCTGCTAACGTGCGCAAGGTAAAAGAACCTGAACCATACAAGGGTAAGGGTATCCGCTACCGGGGAGAATTCATTATTCGCAAGCAAGGTAAGAAGGCTGTCTAAGCTTAGCCACTCAATATGGAAAAGTCACAATACAAAACACAGATGCGTGCCAAGCGACACAATCGTCTTCGACACAAGATCTCTGGGACAGCCGTTCGACCTCGTTTGGCGGTTTTCCGAAGCAACATGTACGTCTACGCACAGTTGATCGATGACACCACAAGTAAGACTTTGGCAGCAGCTGACTCTCGAAAGGAGGGGGCTGGTACTACTATGGAGCGCGCAAAGGCGGTAGGTGCAGCGATCGCTAAAAAGGCAGCCGAGCACAAGATTACTGAGGTGGTCTTTGACCGAGGCGGATTCCGTTACCAGGGCATCGTCGCAGCACTCGCTGACGGAGCTCGAGAGGGGGGACTTAAGTTCTAGAAATGAGTGCTGGCTGGATTTGAAAGCGTCTAGCTTTCAAATCCAGCGATTGCACGAATTTCGTTCGCAAGAACAATCCGGGGGACTGTTCTGGAGAACCAGAACTCCAACAATTACAGAAGTTACAATTATTTAAAACATTCAAAATGAGTGAAACTAAACAGCAGGAAGCTACAACTGAAGTAGAAACTTCAGGCACCGCGGCTCCAGAAATGGAAAAGACCGCAACCGATGCACCCGCTGCGACTGAAGGGGACCGTGGTCCACGTCGCCGCCGAGGTGGAAATGATCGCCGGGGTGGTGATCGCCAGGGAGGCGCTCGTCGCCCACGTCGTGGAGGACGTCCAGAACGTGTTCGTCCAGAATTTGATCAAAAAATCATTAGTATCCGTCGTGTAACCCGCGTGGTTGCCGGTGGTCGTCGATTCGCCTTTTCTGTTGCGATGGTGATCGGAGACAAGAAAGGTAAGGTTGGGGTTGGTATCGGTAAGGCCGGTGACACTCAGCTCGCGATCGAGAAAGCGGTCCGTGATGCAAAAAAGCATATGATCGTGGTACCAGTGGATCGAGAATATCGCATTCCGCACGACGTACACATTAAGCTCTCAGCAAGTGAAGTAATGATCATGCCAGCGCCGGGTCGTGGACTCGTTGCCGGTTCATCAGTTCGTACTGTTTTGGAACTTGCTGGAGTAAAGGACGTAACTGCAAAGATTTTCTCACGCAGTAAGAACAAACTTAACAATGCCCGCGCCGCAGTCGAAGCGCTTAAGCAACTTAAAAACGGCTAGTCTATGCAACTTCATGAATTACAACCAACCGCACCGCGCAAAGTAGCGAGGCGAATTGGTCGCGGAGGTAAGCGAGGTAAGATGTCAGGTGCTGGTCACAAGGGTCAGACTGCTCGTACTGGTAACAGTACTCGTCCGGAAATGCGTGATTTCATCAAGAAGCTGCCGAAGCTTCGCGGACATGGTAAGAATCGAGCTCGTACAGTGAATGCTGAGAAGGTACGACCAGTCGTGATCAATGTAGCAGCTCTTGAAACTGCTTTTGAAGCAGGCGCAACCGTTACTCCAAAGACACTTGTGTCAGCGGGAGTGATCTCAGCTGTGGCAAAACGAGCTCCAATGGTAAAGATTCTCGGTAACGGTGAGCTTAAGAAGAAGTTCGTGATAGAAGATTGTCAGGTCTCGCAGTCAGCGAAAACAAAGATCGAAGCAGCTGGCGGAAGCGTGAAATAAGCGGTACCATACAGCTTATGCAAACATTCCTTCACAAGCTCAAGACTATCTTTACCGAACCAGCGATCCGTAACCGCATACTCTTTGTATTGGCTGCGCTCGTAATTTTCCGTGCCTTGGCATCAATTCCGATCCCAGGTATCGATCAGACGGTATTGGAGCAGTTCTTTACGAACAATCAATTCCTTGGTCTCTTGAACATCTTTTCTGGTGGTGGTTTAGCTAATCTTTCGATTGTTATGCTTGGTGTTGGTCCGTTCATTACGGCTTCTATCATCATGCAGCTGCTTACGGTTATGTCACCGAAGCTTAAGAGTCTCTACACTGAAGAAGGGGAAGCTGGCCGAGCCAGATTCACTCAGTACAGTCGCATGTTGACTTTACCGCTTGCAATCTTGCAAGGATTTGGATTCTTAACATTGCTCAAAAGTCAGGGAGTGATCGCTGATCTTACTACTTTCCAGTTTGTCGTGAACGTCATTCTGATTGTGGCCGGATCGATGCTTCTTATGTGGATCGGAGAAATGGTGACCGAATACGGTATTGGAAACGGTGTTTCGATTATCATTTTTGCCGGTATCGTTGCAACGTTGCCAATGACGGTAAGTCAGCTCTTCTACTCGTACGATCCATCACAATTGCCACTCTATATCGGATTCTCGATTGTGGCCCTTGGTATTATCTACGCAGTAGTGGTTATGACTGAAGCAGAACGACCAGTACCGATCACCTACGCTAAACAAAGTCGTGGGGGATCGACCTATGGTACCAGTCAGTCATACCTTCCAATGCGCCTTAATCAGGCTGGGGTGATTCCGATCATTTTCGCTCTCTCAATTATTCTCTTCCCACAGATGGTGCTCAACATCCTTTCGGCATTCAATTTGCCATGGGTAGCGACTGCTAACGAGGTAGTAACAAACTTCCTCAATAATCAGTGGGCATACGGTGGAGTGTACTTTGCGTTGGTATTCCTATTCACGTACTTCTACACCGCAGTGACCTTCGACCCAGATTCGGTAGCAAAGAACCTACAGAGAAGTGGCGGCTTTATTCCTGGTATTCGACCAGGGGCACACACTTCCGAGTATCTTGGTAATCTCGTCACTCGACTTACCTTGGTGGGAGCTCTTTTCCTCGGTGTGATCGCGGTATTGCCAGTTGGTATGCAAATTGCTACTGGTATCACCGCACTCGCGATTGGTGGAACAGCAGTACTCATTGTGGTATCGGTAGTACTTGACCTCATTCGTCGTCTTGATGCACAGATCGCGATGCGTGAGTATTAGACCATGATATATAAACGGCCGGCCCCGAAGGGGCCGGCCGTTTTTTATGCCATCAGTGATACACTGATACAGTGATTATTTATTTTATCCACGATCTATGGAATTAATATTTTTTATTACTTTGATCGCCGCTTGGTTCCACCTAGGTAGTCGTCTTACAAAATTAGAGGACCGTATCAGTCAGCTCGAGGCGGTGAAGTCGACAGCCATACCGATTAGTCCAATTCCTGTTCCAGGGAGCCATCCTCGTACTAATTTTCAGCCTACAGATATAACGGCTGCGTTCCAAGAAGTCGATCGAAGACAGGCCGCTACAACCCCCCGGGCTAGTGTATTTATAGACTGGCTTACCAATGATCTCATGGTGAAATTAGGTGCTTTCCTTCTTCTTCTGGCGATCGGGTGGTTTGTTAGTCTCACTATTCGAGAAGGCTGGATCGGTCCAGCCGGCCAGATTGCACTTAGTTTGCTGCTCGGCGTGGCGTTTCTAGTCCTTGGTGTATGGAGGATAGAGAAATTCCGTCATCAGGGCGGTATCTTTACTGTGCTTGGGGCGACCATTGTACTTTTGACATTGTTTGCAGCGCGTGGCATCTACGATTTCTTTACCCCGCTTTCTGCACTCTTTGTCATGTTTCTAGCCATCGCCTTTGTTGGGTTTGTGAGCGTACAGTACCGAAGTGAACGTTTGGTGTTTGCGGGACTCATCTTGGCGTATCTTGCCCCGTTCTTCACTGCAGCTATGCCGATCCCGGCTGTCGAACTCTTTACCTATTTGCTCATTATTACGGTAGGTATCTTATGGACGGTCTGGATGACTGGTTGGACCAAACTCACTCTCGCTTCCTTGGCCTTCCTTTACTTCTACAGTGTTGGGTACCTCACTGGTGCTCCAGAGGTGTATCGAGATACTACACTCATGTACGCATTCCTTTTCGTAGCGATCTACTTCGCTGCCAATATGGTCAGTTTGATCCGTCGCCATGTAGAAGGAAAGATACATATGGCAACGCATACCCTCACAGCGCTCGGTACGGCTATCTTTTTGCTCACCTGGATTGAGAGCGCTGTCGCGCCAGAATGGAAGAGTCTCCTGTACACAGCTTGGGCGTTGGTCTTTGCAGTTGGTACGTACATTATCTATTTTTACACAGCAAATCAGAGCGCGTTCTACCTCTACGCTGCTACCAGCGCAACCTTGATCGGTGTAGCCACTGCCGCGGAGCTTGATGGTCCGATCTTGACCATCGCTTATTTGCTTGAGATCGGTCTCTTGATCCTAGTCTCTGGTAGGGTGGGTATGGCTAATCAGATACTGGCACGAATGAGCTGGCTATTTGCGGTACCAATCCTGCTTTCCTTTGAGAGTTTCAGCCCGAGGTTTTGGCACGAGGGCATCCCCACTGAACAGTTCACCGTTGTATTTGGCACCATGGTAATGGTCGCGCTGATCGGCTGGTACATTCGTGAACGAGATCAGGCCGAGGGAGGTATACCGATTTCGGTTATTACGGCGAACACATTGCTTTTGATCGGGGTTTCCTATGCCGTGTCGCTCGTCTGGTTAGTCCTCCATGCATGGTTTTCGTATGATCTTGCCACGCTACTCTCGCTGGTGATTTACACAGTGGTGGGTATCGCTCTTCTAGTGCTGGGTGCAAATAGGAATAGTTCAACAGTGAAGATCGTAGGTGGGGTGTTGATCGGTTTAGTGATAGTAAGACTGCTCCTTATCGAAGTCTGGAATATGGAATTGGAAGGGAGAATTGCTACTTTCTTGATTGTTGGTTTCCTGCTCATCTCAACTGCGTTCATACGAAAGAATCAGCAGAAAGACAGTCATTTAGTCGAGTAACATCATGACCATGCAATATTTCACCACAGCTACTTTTATGATCGCTTTTGTGGCCGCGTCGTTTCTAGTACCAAGTTTGCTTCATGCCCAGCCTTCTATGTCTGTGGACGAGGCGCCGGAATCTGCCTTTGAACAAGTGTTCACTATTTCACCAGAAGTACTATCGGTACCAACTGTTGTTGAGGTGCCGCTACCAGAACCGGTAGCACAGGGTGAGCGCTTTCTCGTCCGAGAAGCGGGTACTGGTAAATTTCTTGAGTCGTATCTAAAGCAAGAAGTTGAACAGCTGACTTCACTGAGTATTACTTTCAATTCAGGAATTCCAGTAAGTACTGATTTACTTACTGATGATCGTCTTGATACGTTTGCAAGTTTTGCTGCTCCAGATGAGGGGACAGGACAGGTCACTTTCACGATACAAGCATCACAACCGATTACAACATCACATTTGTTATTACGGCTTGATGCATACGTTTCGTTACCGTTGACGGTTGAGTTGCGCTATCGAGAGCCTGGAGAATCCGAGTTAGAGACACTGGTTGCTAAAAGGGAGCTCACCAGTACCTCTCTTCGCTTTCCTGAGGTGACTGCAAGTTATTTTGAGGTGACGTTCATCCACATACAACCGCTCCGTATTTCAGAACTTGACCTTATCGAGGCCTTTCCAAATGTTGAGCAAAGACAGTTCTTACGCTTTCTCGCACAACCTGGCCAGGTTTACTTCGTATATTACGGAGCTGATCGGTATATTGATCAAATAGAAACTGAAGCTGGTGATCTACGTAACGACCAAGGAGTATTTCGTGTTGGTGTGCCTGTATTAGAGCGAAATCATTCTTACGTGCCAGCAGATACTGATGGTGATGGTGTGCGGGACATGGTTGATAATTGTGTGCATGAATATAATCCAGACCAGGCGGATATAGATAGAAATGGACTAGGTGATGCCTGTGGTGATTGGGACCGAGATGGTTGGGGTAATAGTGAAGACAATTGCATCAATTACCCGAATCGTGATCAGCAAGATATCGATTATGATGGCGTTGGAGACGTGTGCGACACAGAAGAAAGCCGTTTCACTGAACGCAATCCGTGGGTGCCGTGGGTAGGTATGGGAACTGCGGCTTTTGTCCTTCTAATCTTGTTCACGCTGGTGGCAAAAAGACCGAGAGAGGGAATGGGAGAATCACGTGAGATGTAGTGTATGAAAAAGGCCGGCCCCGAAGGGGCCGGCCTTTTTCATTTTGCTAGTTTTGTGAAAAATTTAGACATATTACATAGCTATCTTAAGAACACAGTAATCTTACTGTACGTGGATAAAATCAAATTGAACAATGTCATGCTGTAAAATATATATATAATGTACAAAATTTCTTTATTTCTAATGTAGATAGTATGCGATTTATAAATACAACATTTTTACTGGGTGCGATACTTGTTTCTCAGGTAATATCTCCAGCGATGGTTCGGGGACAAGTAACCGATATCCCTGCTGAGATCCAGGTTCTCCTTGAGAAAGACATAACCACCTTGTCTGATGAAGAGTTGGAAAAGGTTTTCCCATATATCACGGTACCGTTTTCTTCGGGACCAGCAGGGGTGGCTCTAGAGAATGTGGTCAACTGTTTTGATTACTATCGTTTCGGGTCAGTGCAAGTAGATGCAGCACCAACGCTAGAACAGACAATCCCTGGAGTCCCGATGACCTTTGTTGGTTCGATCAAGAATGAAAACCAATACCCCATTGTTGATGGTACTGTTTACGTAAAGATCTTTAAGGCAGGAGAAGAAAATTTCCAACGTCAGAATGGATATCCGTTGGTAGCTTTCCTTAAGGCAGCTGATAATGTACAAATTCCTGGAAACGGGGAGGTGCCGCTTACATTTGATTGGCTGGTCCCACAATCTCTATCGGGTGGTGAGTATGAAGCAGCATTTTTCTTCGTCACCAATGACCGATTCAACTTATCTGGATTGACCTTTACTGATGATGTGGTTGGCAACAAGGTTGCGTTTCGTGTGACTGCTACCAATGAAGATCAGGTCGTTTTTGATAAGAGTTCAGTCCTGCTCAACAATACACCGTACCACTTCACTGCATTTCCACCTCGACTTACCTACAATGAGCCAGCAACTTTTGATGTTGAAATCAGTAACCCCGCAGCAATTGAAAAGACCGTCATTCTTACCTGGAAATTGTACAACTGGGATGGAATTAGAACTGATAATCTTCTTAACACCAAGGCTGAATCGGTCACAATCGCAGCAGGAGAAAACAAGCGTCTCACTTATGATAGTGGTGTAAACCAAATTGGAGCAGTCACTTATGTCGTTGCTACCATTCAAGATGGAGATGCCACATCGATCATTAGTCCTCGCTATGTCCGAGATAATACTGAAGAAACTCGTCTCAATTTTCCGTCACTGACAAACTTCCCACTCACTGTGGGGGAAGAAAATACCTTGTTCTCTTGCGTCCATTCCACAAACCTTCCGCTAGTTGACGATAACAAGCTAACGATGACGCTTACTGATACTGAAACCGGAGCTACTATTCACGAGTACGTTTACGAAGGGTCGGTAACCGGTGCAATGATGGGGGTGGCAGACAAATTCACACCTACAAAGTCTTACGGTAAGGTCACTCTTACTACAACACTGGAACGATACGGTAAGGTCATTGACAGTGTTTCACAGGTGTATGATTGCCGTACGCTCGCACCAGAAACCTGCCCTAAACCAGAAGTGATACCAACTGAAACAGATGATACAAGATCGACTGGTATGATCATCGTCTCCCTTTTGCTAGTAGCATTCGGTGCTGTAGCGTTCGGTATCAGATATCACATGAGAAAACGTCCAATTATCATAAACAATAATCTTGAATAATCCTATGGAGAAGACATTTTTTGACAGAGTGGCAATTATCCCCGGTTTCTTCATTGCATTGCTACTACTCATTTCGCCAATGGTTTCTGAAGCGTCCAAGGGCGTATCAGTAACAGTTGACAATCTGCCTCAACTCGCACACGACTGGGTGGGTACTGGTTCAGTGTATAACACTGACACGGTCCCGCTTGACACCACTGCTTGGGGTGCCAAATGGTTATGGGGACTCGATGCTGGTGCAAGCGCGTCTATCTTGTATCGAGCCAGTCTTATTAATAATGACACTGGCCTTGAGATCTCTGACGGATCTAATCTTCCAGTAGGTACAACTATTCGCATTGAACGGGTACCTGCTCAAGATTCTGACATTTCCTGGAATGGAACAGGTAAAGCGTTCGATACGCCATATGGTTTTTGGGTGGCAGATGCTGGTCCACAATCTCGAGCTTGCCATGCGGAAGATCAGACCTACTCGGAACTTGTAGTCTTAAATGGTGTAGAAGCTCCAATGATCGCTTACACGCTTCTTGATGTCGCTTCAGTAAATGAGCAGCCAGTAGGGCCAAGCGCCAACCTTTCTTGTTCTGGAAATATTTGTGAAGTAATAGCTCCTGGCCCAATATCAATCGGCATGGATTTTTCAGCGACCTACGGAAGGTTCTATTATCGCTATCTAGATCATCCGGAACACTACGGTGGTGGCTGTAGAGCAAAGAATGCGCAAATGCGAGTAATAACGGGATGTGCTATTCCAGCTTGGTGTGATCCCAGCATTGAGCCATGGTGTAACGATTATTGTCTATCGCATGGTTTCCAAGTTGAGCCACAACCTTATGATCTACAATTCCCACAAGCAAATGTAACTTTCAGTCTCAACGCTACACCTGCTGGCAATAGTGATCCTTTGCCACCTACGGTGATCCCACAGCCATTTACAGGGGAGACAAATACTGCTTATCCTTGGACTGTAGCAGCAACCGATCCAGATAACGATGATCTCTATTACCAATTCGATTGGAATGACGATGGTCTCGCTGATCAAAATTCAGGTTCGGCTGTAAATTCAGGTGTATCACAAGTGCTTAGTAACCCCGCAGGATTATGGAGTAGCGCCGGAACCTACACATTTAAAGTTCGTACTATCGATGTAAACTTCGCTGTTTCATCGTGGACGTCAGCACAGATCACTGTCACTGAGCCAGTTGTTCCCGTAGAATGTTCTGCTGGGGAAACACTTTCTTGGACGGTTGGTTCAGATTCTTGCAGTGGAGTGACAAGCTTGATGAGTGCAGGAGGATCATTAGTTCTTAGTGACTCAACTGGTCCGGCAACAGGAATTGCAGCCTTTTCATGCCGAGCTGATGGTACGTGGGACAGTGTTCCGACCGCTGCATCTTGTTCAGCCCCTCCAGTACCGCCGGCCGATCCGATTGATGTAAAGATTGATCTTGATCCAAAACTCATTCGTTATGGTGATACAGCCGATGTCACGATCAACATTACTAGTCCCGAAGACGCAATTTGTACGGTGTACGGAGTGAGAGATAGCTCATTTTCTATCTCTCACCTTGGGGCTGATGGAATTACAACCCATCTCGAAACAACGAAGCAACTGACCTCAACCCAGACGATATCTGTATATTGCCAGCCAGGAGGGCCTGGTGCATCACCGAGTCAAACAGAAGAAATGATAAAGGTTTTGCCAACAATTCAAGAGCTCTAATATTTAGTTACTGATAGATTTCAGTTTCTGTAATACAAAAGGCCGGCCCCGAAGGGGCCGGCCTTTTGTATTACTAGTACTGATTCTTAAACGAATATCCAAGGGGTACTTCAACGTGCTGCTGTTCCCATACTTCGGTATCAAGCCATTCACGATACGCATCGAAGACGGCAATAGAAACTGATTGCGGATTTTGCCGAGAGGTGTCGATGATCAGATCGAAATGGCTCTTGTCGTACGGATCTACACCGTAGAGTTTTCGAAAACGACTTTGTTCGGTGAACATGCGCTCACGTACTTGGCGGGCGACATCACTGAGTGAATTAGATTGGAATTCAACCGAGCCCCGCATGCTATTACTGATTGAATCCTTAAAGATGCGGGCAGTCGCAATATCGAGATCAAGATCAAGGTATACCTTAAATGATTCAGGAATCCAGTAAAAACCAAGACGAGAATCGACAACGGTATCTTTCTTGGCTCGAAGGTCACGCAGCTGCTCGTCAACCTCAGCATCGAGGTCGTGATCGCTGGCTGCCTTGGCATTGTACTCGCCAAGAGTCATGCCTTTTTTGGCTAATACACGGCGTACCATATCGCCCGAAGAGTGGCGAGTATAGCCAAGAAGCTCAGCCACCTTATCGGCGGTTGATGATTTGCCGCTGCCGGGCTTGCCAGAGATAGTGATAATGTGTTTCCGGTTCATGTTTTGTAGCATACCATATTTTGTTGCGTCTCCCTGAAAAAGTTGCTACTCTCTTCTGGCATGCAAGTTGAAAACAGTGATATACGTGGCCATGTAGTGGTCGTTATGGCTCCTATGGGAAGCGGAAAGGGAACAATCGTTAAGTATGCGCTGGCACAGTATCCTGGTCTCAAGCAGACGATTTCTTGCACCTCTCGTGCGATGCGACCAGGTGAAGTAAATGGTCAGCAATATCATTTTGTTACCGCAGAAGAATTCGACCGAAAAATCGAGCAGGGAGAATTTCTCGAATGGGCGGTCTTTGCTGGTAATAAATACGGAACACTCAAAAGTGAGATATTGCCTCGCTTGGCAGATTGTGAAGTAGTCATCGTTGAGATCGAACTGCAAGGCGTGGAGCAATTATTGAAGCTCCTTCCACGGGATCAGATGACCATCGTGTATATTGAGGCTGGCAGTTGGGAGGTGTTACGGGCGCGCGCTGCCGCGCGCGCCCCAATGAGCGAAACAGAACTCCAATCCCGCTACGAACGGTATCTTATCGAACAACGAGCCAAACCGATTGCTGATGTGATCATTGATAATAGTGGTAATATCGAACGTGCCTGTGTTGAGTTTGATCAAGTCATTAGAGCAGTCTATAGTAAATGTAAATTGTAAATATGGAACCAATCACCGTTATTTTTATTGGCCCACAAGGGAGTGGAAAAGGAACGCAGATCGAACTGTTGCGTCGAGTGATAGCAGAGAAAGATCCAGCACGCCGCGTGGTAGATATTCAAACTGGTCGCCGATTTCGTGCGTTAGCGGCAAAGCACGAAACTTTTGCTGAACGAAAGATCAGTGAGACACTCGATACCGGTGCACTGCAGCCAGATTTTCTTACCCATATCCTGTGGGGTCAAGCGATGATAGATCAACTTGACCCAAAGAGCCATTTACTGATTGATGGTTTTCCTCGAACCGTTACTCAAGCTGAGGTACTTGAAGACGCGTTTGAGTTCTTCAATCGCGAACACCTCCATGTCATGAATCTCGATACTCCAGAAGAGATTGTTAGAAAGCGTATGTATGAACGCGCACGGGCTGACGATACTAAAGAATCGATTGAGACTCGTTTATCTTGGTATCGTGAAGACACGCTCCCCGTACTTAATTTTTACCGAGCCCGTCCTGATACATTCGTCCATGATCTTGTGGGGACGGATACTATAGAAGGAGTGCACCAGCAGATACTTACCGCATTAAAACTAGTCATATGATCACTAAAAAAACTCCAGAGGAAATAGTAGTACTCAAAGAAGCAGGGCATCTGTTGGCTAAGATATTGCGCGAAATTGCTAAAGAAGCGGTACCTGGAGTGACCACTTTGGCGCTTGATGATCGTGCCATGGAGCTCGCCGAAGAATACGGAGTAGAGCCAGTACTTT
Organism: Candidatus Elulimicrobium sp.; assembly: GCA_022730015.1. GTDB lineage: Bacteria > Patescibacteriota > Minisyncoccia > Phycocordibacterales > UBA918 > OLB19. Next base: position 16,397 of record DZBU01000008.1, read on the forward strand.
TGGGCTATCATCCAACCTTTGCCGAATATCCTTACCCCGCTGCTGTTTGTATTTCGGTCAATAATTGTGTGCAGCACGGCATACCATCAGAAGAGGTGATTTTAAAAGAGGGAGATACGGTGAATATTGATATGTCGATCGGATATCAAGGGATGATTGTCGATTCTGGTATCACAGTTGGTGTTGGAGATATTTCACCTGAAGCAAAGAAACTCCTGGCGGTGACACAAGAAGCTTTGGCTCACGGAGTAAAAGCTGCTAAACCAGGCGGGCATATTGGTGATATCAGCGCAGCCATTCAACAGTTTGTGGAATCGCACGGTTTTTCGGTAGTGGAAGTGCTCTGTGGACATGGAGTCGGCTATGCAGTACACGAAGAGCCGACCATTCCAAACTTCGGTAGGGCGGGTACTGGGCCAAAAATAGAAGTAGGGCACGTGTATGCAATCGAGCCGATCGTAAATATTGGTAAGCCTGACGTGTATTTCGATGATGAGGGCGATGGTTATAGTGTGTACACCAAAGATGGTAGCTGGAGCGCTCATTTTGAGCATACAGTCGCTATTACAGAAAAAGGGCCACTGATTTTGACTAAATAGGAAGCATACCGTATTATTTATTTCCACGTAGGGATGCGTGGAACTCCTGAGAGCAGAGGACTTGCCCCGCCAAATTTTGGCGGGGCTTTTTTATGTATTTTTGAATTTCTTTGCTATACTGCTGCCATATTTTTTAAATAAACACTTATGAATAAACGTCCAAATCAAGAGCGATCGCTCGTCCTACTTAAGACCGATGCGGTTCAGCGTAGTCTGGTTGGTGAGATAATCAAGCGCTTTGAGCGCACTGGTCTCAAGATCAGTGCCATGAAAATGCTTGAAGCAACCGAAGCGCAGCTGCTTGAGCACTACAACAAAGATGATGCATGGTACGAGCGAAAGGGACAGGGAATTGTTAATGACCTTAAAGACCAGGGCAAACCAATCGAAAAGGAGCCAATTGAATACGGGAAGGACATCATCCGCACTGTGGTCACCTACATGCAGGTAAGTCCGATTGTGGCTTTGGTACTGGAAGGTAACAAAGCAGCGGCGGTCGTGACTAAGATCGTTGGTTCGACCGAGCCAGCTACCTCTGACGTGGGTACTATTCGTGGAGACTACACCGTAGATTCCTTTGCACACTCTACCTACGAAAATCGAGCAGTACGCAATCTTGTGCATCAATCAGAGTCTCCAGAAGAGGCAGAACGTGAGATCAAGATCTGGTTTGAAGAGAGTGAGATCATGAAGTATGTTACTGCTCAAGAACGCATCATGTACGATGTGAACCTCGACGGAACAGAAGAATAATCCTTATTTTAAAGGATAACAGCGGGGCCTTTAGGCCCCGCTGTTTTTGTGCTACCATAATAAGCGGAACCACTTACGTATGTTCTGATTACATTCGTATAGGGCTGCCAGTAGTCGTGATCGGTGCCGAGAACTCGCAAGAGATTTCGAATAATCCGGCCAGAAAAGGCGCCCACCTGGTGTTATTCATCAGGAGCATACGCGTGGTTCCATTGAAAAGGCTCCCCCTCTAGGGAGCTTTTTTGTTAAGTGAGAAAAGGAGTGTAACGACTATTTCGAACTTAGTTCCGAATTCGCCCATTTCCTAGGGCGAATTCCTGGAACACCCAGGTTCAACGGCTTGCTGTAGTTTTATGTAGGCCTTTTCCTTGCTACTATACTTAAATGATCCACGGTATCGTCATATCCTTTCTGGTATTTGCTTCATTCTTTGCATTGGTACATGCGATAGCAATGACACTTTCGCTCTATTGGTACTACTGGTGGTTTGATATCTTCATGCATTTTTGGGGCGGAGCGCTCATTGCGCTTGGTGTGCATGCACTTGCAACTATCGACTGGTTTCAGATTCGTCCGACCAGTAAAACGTTTCTGTTCACATTCTTTTTAATTGCACTAAGCTGGGAATTGTTCGAATGGTATACAGACCTCTATGATCCGGCGGTCTACTTTATTGATACGACGCAAGATGTTCTTCTGGGGCTGAGTGGGGGATTACTCGCACATTTTGGGCTACGGACATATAGAATGAAATGATATGAGCGCAACATTAGGTTTTTATGGAGGAGTTGGTTCGGTAACGGGCGCAAATTTTATGCTCGATACTGGTAAAGTGGCAGTGTTGATAGACTGTGGGTTAGTGCAAGGTGACGATTTTGCACAAGAAGCAAATGACAAGGCTTTCGTATATGATCCAGTACACATTGACGCACTGTTTGTCACACACGCTCACGCCGACCATATTGGTCGAATTCCAAAATTGGTCAAAGAGGGATTTCAGGGAGTCATCTATTCGACAACCCCGACCCGCGAACTCGCTAGTATCATGTTTGATGATGCTCTTAAGATCATGGAATTCGAGGCCGAGCGAGATAAACGGCAGCCCCTGTATTCTGAGATAGATATTGTTAAGGCGCTTTCACTATGGAAAACAGTCGAATACCACGAAAAGATCCAGCTTGCTGATTCAGTTGAGGTGGAGCTGACCGATGCGGGACACATACTTGGTTCAGCGATGGTACGCTTTACTCGCAACGGCAAGTCGATTGTTTTCACAGGCGATGTTGGGAATGTACCGCAGCCACTTATGAACGAGCCAGAAATACCAATGGGGTATGACTATTTGGTTATGGAGAGTGTCTATGGCGATCGACTTCATGAGGAGGTCGCCGAACGAACTGCTCTGTTGCAGCACCACATTCGGGAGACGGTTAGGAATCATGGGACACTTATTATTCCAGCCTTCTCGCTCGAACGCACGCAAGGTATTTTATTTGAGATCAACAATCTGATTGAATCAAAAGAGGTTCCTTCAATCAAGACTTATCTCGATTCGCCGCTCGCGATAAAGGTTACAGATATTTACCGTGAGTCAACCAAACATCTCAAGCACGAGGTGCAGGAGCAAATAAGTAATGGGGATGACATCTTTTCATTTGATGGACTTTCATTTACTGAAACAGTTAAGGAATCAAGCATGATCGCGCGAGACAAAGGACCAAAGATCATTATCGCTGGTTCTGGTATGAGTCATGGCGGCCGTATTCGTCAACACGAAAAGCAGTACCTTGATGATGCAAATACGACTCTACTTCTGGTGGGGTACCAGACTGTCGGGAGTGTCGGCCGCTTGCTTCAAGACGGGGCCAAGCGAGTATGGATCGACGGGATGGAAGTAAAAGTCAAAGCACGTATTGAGACTATTCGCGGCTACTCAGGACATGCTGACCGTGATCAACTAGTTAGTTTGGTACACAAGGGGACCGAGCACCACCAACCCAAACAAGTGTTTGTGACAATGGGGGAAGAGCGTGCGTCACTTTTTCTTACGCAGCGCTTGCGGGATTACTTGGGAGTGAATGCTATTGCGCCAGAGGCGAATGCAGAGGTGGAGATTGACTTCTAAGGAAAAAAGCCGGCCCCGAAGGGGCCGGCCTTTTTTTCTACGAGAGATTACTTATTTTGTAACCTGAGCAACGATACGATCGAATGCTTCTCCATTCTCTACTGCGATGGTAGCTAGTACCTTGCGGTCAAGCTCGATCTTTTTGGTCTTGAGCGCATTGATGAAGCGGCTGTACTTGAGGCCGTGAGCCATCAGGGCAGCGTTGATGCGGACGGTCCAGAGACGACGGAAGTCGTTCTTCTTGTCTTTGCGGTGTGCAAATGAATGCAGCTGTGCGTGGTAGATCGCTTCGCGAGCCACTCGCTTCTTCTTTGAGCGCTGGAGACGGTATCCTTTCACTTCGTCGAGGATATTGCGTCGGCGCTTCTGGGCCATGAGACCTCCTTTTACACGTGCCATACCTAGTTCTAATTACTGAATAATTAAGCGCCTGTCTTTGGCAGGAAGCGGCGAGTAATACGCTTACTCAAAGTGAGCAGCTGAGTGCGCTTGCGCGCGAGTCGCTCGCGACCAGTCTGGCGGGCATTGAAGTGGTTTTGACCAGGCCTGCGCGCGACGAGCTTGCCGTTCTTGGTCACTTTAATGCGCTTAGTGAATGACTTGTTTGTTTTCATAAAATTGCAATTTTTTTGATCGGGCTTCGGCCACAAGGGAAGTGGCAAAGTGGGCAAAATATACCGTATTACGGCTTAAAAGTCCAGCTCCAATCTTTTCATATCCCCTGTACATTATGCAGTGTTTGTGGCAGAATGCTCCGGCACACATGGGGTGTGTATGTTCTTTCAACCTTTTGGGAGTGTACGAAATGATACGATGGTTCGCTTTGCTTTGTTTTTCTTTCTTTCTTCCACTCAGTACTGTCCATGCGACGGCACTGAGTGGCAGTATCGATTCAGTTGATAATGGGGGTATGTACGCGACTGGTTCCTGGGATGATGGTGGTGCAACACTTGATTTCACGGCTACTGATATTGGTGGCCTGTGGAAATACGTGTATACCTTTGCCGTTGACCAAAAGGCTCTTTCTCACATCGTCTTTCAAGTCAGTGACAACTTCACCGCGGCGAACGTCTTTGCGGGTACCACGGCTGGTTGGTCGCTTGGTGACTGGGGTGATGAAGGTGGCTCCAGTCCTGGTATTCCGGAATCCTTCTACGGCCTGAAGTTTGATGGTGATTTTTCGCTTAACAACGTACTCACCATCATTTCTGATCGAGCTCCGATGTGGGGCGATTTCTACGCCAAGGATGGCGTCAATCGTGTCGTGGGTGACAGCCTCGATGTCTATGCGTTCAATAGCAGTTTCGGAACGGTGTTGGCGGATCCGTACCAGTATTTTGTTGCGGGGAAGGTCTTGGTGCCCAATACGCATGTTACTTCAGTGCCTGAGCCGTCTGTGGCCGGAATGCTCGCTGTTGGCGTTATGAGCATGCTGTGGGTTGTCCGTAGGAAAAGCCAACTTTCATGAAGTAACTCTCAAAAAACCGAGCCCTGCTCGGTTTTTCATTTGTAAAAGCCGGTGGGTCCAAAGGACCCACCGGCTTTTTTTATGATCCTCGAGTGTCGCTAGGGAAGCTTCACTCTAACGGATCGGCTCCTAAAATATAGTCTCTGCGTTCCTTATTTTAGGGCCTAAATCATTCCTGACTCCAAAAGATCGTCCAGAGATTTCTTTTTTGACCTTGTTTCAGACTTTTCAACACTGTCTTTCTTCTTTTCAGGCTCTTTCTTTGCTTCATCAATCACTTTAGGCTTATGTACCTTCCCAGCACCGGGGATGCGTTCGAGAGTGGTGGTGAATCCTTTTGGACTCTTTTTGATCTCATCCGCTAGTTTGTATTCTGTGGGGATGATCTTGAGAAAACGCTCGAGACGCTCCTTAAGAAATCCTGCTTCCATGTATTTGTAGCGTCCCCAGAGAAAGAGGTCTACCTTGACGCGATGTCCTTCTTCGAGCCACTCAGCAGCTCGTTTAGCCTTGAGTTGCTGATCGTGTTCTCCGGTACCGATCTTTACCTGTACACTCTTGGTTTCGGTCACGTGCGCTTTGGCCTTTGCGACGCTCGCCTTGCGCTTGGTCTCATAACGATACTGACCAAAATCAGTAATCTTGGCCACAGGTGGCTTCGCATTAGGGGAGATCTCGATCAGGTCGAGCTTGCGCTTTTCCGCTTCTTTGAGCGCGTTTGCGAGTGTGAGGGTGCCTAAGTTTTCATTGTCAGGACCGATGACGCGTAGTTCGGACGCCCGAATGGCTTGATTGATCCTTGTTCGAGTGTCTTTTCCAGAAAACTGCTTTTGTGGTGTTCGCAAATTGATAGGGT
>DZBU01000008.1:22297-42597 GCA_022730015.1 Candidatus Elulimicrobium sp.
GTTCGAGTGTCTTTTCCAGAAAACTGCTTTTGTGGTGTTCGCAAATTGATAGGGTTAGGTGATAAAAGGGGAGAACGTGTACTAAAAAATGTTCGCCGTCCCGCGATTACACAAAATGTACCACACCGCTGTTCGTTTGCAAGGTATTTCCCGGCTCTGTTGTTCAGAGGGGGCAAGCGTCAAGTTCTTTGATTGGGGGTATAATTCTCGTATATGTTAGAAACATTTTTTCCGCTCGGGGTCACCAACTACGCGCTCGGCGGACTCTTGGTTGGTATCGGCATTGCCATTCCGTTCATTGCCACGGGTTTAGTAGTCGGGGTTTCCTCTTTTTATACAACGGCCTGGTCGTATGTTCATAAAGGGTGGTTTTTTCAGACTAATTGGTATTTACAGTCCCGTGGTTGGAAATGGTTCTTGGTAGGAGGCATAATCTCAGGTGGTCTGGTTTATTTGTTGCTTTATGGTCCAGCGGCCACTACCGCTGTTCCTTGGTGGCAACTTCTCGCCGGAGGAATTTTGGTCGGTATTGGTACGCGTATGTCGGGTGGATGTACTTCTGGCCATGGTATCTGCGGTATTGCCTCACTCGAGAAGGTGTCGCTCGTCGCGACGCTTACGTTTCTCACGACCGCAATAGTGGTCGCATTACTCACGAGTAAGATATTTGTATGGTAAAGCTAACTATGTATACCGGAGGACTTTTCCTTGGTTTTGGGCTGGCGCTGGCAGGGGCGACCAAACCAGAGATCGTACTTTCCTTTCTGCGTTTGGAAGACATGGGGCTTATTTTAGTCATTGGGGTCGCGCTTTTGGTCACGCTCATGGTGTACCAGATTGTGCCGCGTTTGCTCTCTAAGCCACCGTTTGGTGAAAGCTTTGATGGTCACGATGGCTTTCCAGTAACGAGTCGCACTATCGTGGGGGCGATCCTTTTTGGTATTGGTTGGGGAATCTCGGGTATTTGTCCGGCCACTTCTCTTGCGGCGGTAGGGACGGGTAATTGGCCGCTGTTCTATGCGATCGCGGGAATGTTCATCGGGACGCTCATTTACGGTACGATTCGCTCCAAGCAACCACCGACTCATAAGTAGGAGAGCTTCAAATTGAGTTAACAGCAGCACCTCCCTCTGTTTACGGAGGGCGGTACTAGGGGCGGTGGGCGAAGCAAACAGTGGGAGGTGCTGCCAGACCACAGCTAGCGTTCCCCTTGACAAAACCAAAACCAGTACTATAGTTCGGGCATATGAAACGGCAGCTCGTACTTCTGATAGTACTGGGGAGCCTCATCTTGGAGGTGGCAGCCTTGCCTGTGTCTGCCGCAATACCAGCCGTCTATACCAACGACAACTTTTTCACGAGCGAGCACGACGCTCCGGTCTCGTTTTCGCAAGACGCCTACGGCAACTTTTCCGGGATGACCATCTCCGGCAAGCTGTTCTACCAGAACAACATCACCAACTCACTCAACATCCGCTTGCAGCGCTTTGCCATCGACGAAGCTTTCTTCTATATTTCCGACCGCGGCATTATCGTGGCCAACACAGACACCGTCGCCCTCTCCATTTACCTCACCAGAACGACGTAGTTCTCTGGTACAATTGGTCTTATAGTAGGTAGTAACAGAGACTATGAGGTACGAATACAGCAGCAACATCGATCACAAGGGAGAGCGAGACGGTCGCGAATCGCAAAAGAAGACCCTCGAGGAGCTCAAGGAGGAGATGGGAGAAGAGCACTATCTCGAGATCATTCGCAAATTTTCAAATAATGAAAAGCTCGACGATGATGAGCAGGCACTCATCGACCACCTGCGGGAAGGGCACGTGCACTAGTTCGAACAAAAACGGAAGATAAAAAAGAAAAGGGCCGACACGCAAGCGTGTCGGCCCTTAGTATCACCGCAATCCATCTACCATGGCATTCCACAGGGTGTCGTACCAAGCGATCTCGTGCTCTCTCTGCTGAATATCGAGCAAGGCCCGCTTGTGCGTGGGATGCTTCTCGAAGAAATCCGGGTCCCGCTCCCAAGGGAGCGGGACCGGTTTCCGATACATGATAGACACGACCATGCGCAACTCATCCTGAGCAGAAGGGAGAATGACGATCGCGGACTGATCCTCGATAGGGTTGTGTCCACCATAGACCGGTGATATCTCTGTCTCAAATGTTCTGAGCAGCGCATCTTTGGTCTTTTCTGCTTTTTGCACGAGTCGCTCTAACTGCCTTTCAGTGATGAGCTCGTCGTGTGCGAGTCCGCGGTAGAAACGGATGCGTGCAAAGGTCACTAGTTTCCACTGATCGCGGATCTTCTTGCCAACGTCGATGACAACTTCTCTCCCGGTACTACCACGAAGGAAAGGGGAGATCAGGTCGACTTGCAATTTTTTGACCAGGTAGCGTAGGGTTGGTGATAGTAAAAAGAGCTTGAACAAAGGGTTCCTCAGCATGCTAAGGAGCATTTCTTGCATGGTGTTCATAGGGCACTCCTTGGGTAACAAAACTAGCGGTGAGTATATACCTGTGTTTCCCCGCGTCAATTCTTTTTAATATCAACTGATCTTGATCTATTGATCAGCTTCTGCTTAAGTGGATGGATGGCATCTGAACACTCATACAAAATAACGCTCTCGAATAACAAGACCGAGAAACAAGCGATTGACCACTTACTTGAGCACAACAAGCAGTTTCTTTTACCAACAAAAGAAGGGCGAAAACAAATTGTCACAGCACTAGGTCTAGATAAAAAGTACAGCCGAACGTTCGACCTTTTTATGTTACCGGGTCACACAAATGAGGATCAGGAAATTACCGTAGAGGAGGCGAGGGAAATCATCTTGATAGAACTTAAGACAACACAAAAATATTTACCGAACAACCCGAAGGGATTTTTCTTCGGCGCGACCGAGAATGAATTTGATGTAGCCGAAATGCTTGGTGACAGATATAAATTTTGCTTTGTAAGCTTGCACAAAGACTCACTCGGACACTGTTTATTGTCAGTGGTGGAGCTTGAAAGGCTGATTGTAAATAAGAGAACACAGTTTCAAATAAATCTCTAGGTAAGGTGGTTTCTTAGAAATGACCTACGGAAGCGGTTTTTCTGATATGTATCTTGCACTGGCATCCATAGCTGCGAGGTCTACATATTTTGCAATTACGCGCAATAGAGGAGTTTGAAGCAGCGGGGGTAAAGATGAAGACCATCCAGCTACAGCAGACGGAAAGCCAAAGGAACACATGTCATTTCCGACCTTCAAATATAGAGAGGTCATCGACGAGGTATGGGATGGTGATGAAGAAGAGGGAGAGAGTCGCGCCGAGTTCCAAAAGCAACTTGAGACGAGATTCTTCTCTGTGGTCTATCGGTGTGAAGATAAGTGTAAAAAGGAAGAAGAACGGACACTCGAGAAGGTCTTCTTCTGGACCGTGCCAACCCAAGATCTCGAAGAGGCTAATCGAGTGTGGCTAGAAACAGTAAAGAGAGTGAAGTCAGGGCGTGCTGATGACCTGCCAGGAGCTAAGTGGTCACCAGTCGCACATGTCCGACATCATGCACAAGATGCAAATGATACTTATGAAACTCCACATGGACAGCAGGTAACAAAAAAATGTTTTTGGTTGAATGTGGATTATCTTAAAAAAATGATCTTAGAAAGAGATGGACAATCAAGTAGTGAAGATCATATTGTTTCACCACATGTCGGGGAATTTGTTGATCTTCCCCTATATGATTCTGTCGGATGCGGAGAGTTGATGTTCGCAGATACGACTGTTCAGGAAATGCACCCAGTTCAGAGTTCGTTTCTCTCGAAAGGTGCAAAATATTTTGTTCTTCGCACGTCTGGTGATTCGATGAACGAGTTGGGTATCAATGATGGCGACCTGATCTTGTGTCAAAAAAACTACCAAGCGCCAAGTGGAAGTGCTGCGATAATTCTTGTTGGAGAAGATGTGACCTTAAAGGAGATATATTATGAAAAAGAGGCGCTGTTATTGAAACCTCGTTCGACGAATAGTAGACACATACCGTACAGATTATCTGAAGGAGATGAATTCAAGGCGTTGGGAGTCTTTGTGAGGAATCTTGGTAAGGAGTAGAAAGTAACTGCGAAAGAAGGGCTTCGTGGCGGCTGGTTTGGGGACCAGGATGGGAGATTCAGCCGGCTCCCTTAGCGAGCCAGCCGACTTCTGCTTTTAGTCGTTTGTGCTAGTATTTCCGCAGGTAGGTTCAACATCATAGTGGCATCTTCAGGAGGGATACGACCATGAAGCACCAAACGTACATTCGCAGTATCAAGCCAAAACACAGCAAGCAGTACCACACCATCATCCTCGGCGACGTGCACCTGGGTCTGGGGAATTGTCGGATAAGCGGGCTGCTCGAGTTCCTTCAGAAGATCTCGTTCAAGCGACTCATCTTTCAGGGTGACACATTCAATCACCACAGTCTGCGGGAATTGCCGACCGACCACCAGGTGTTCTTGGATCACGTGCAGAAACGTGAAGCCGCTGGGGCGGAGGTGGTCTGGATGGACGGCAACCATGAGTCGAAACAGAAAGGCGCGCAGTTCATTTCACAGTTGCAGCAATTACTCACTCGTTTCTATCGGGCTGACTGCACTGTTCGTCAAGAGTACTCATTCGCGCTCGGTAAGCGAAAATTTTTGGTTCTTCACGGGCACGTGTTCGATCAGATCATTTCCAAGCTGCCGCACGCCAGTCAGTTGGCGACGTGGATATACGAGCAGGTCCAGAAATTGGATACCGAAGAACAGTCACTTGCCGCACTTTTGAAGCATAATACCAAAGAGGTGCTACAACTCGTGCGGATCATTCGGCAAGAGGCGCTCTTGTATGCGTCGCTGTCTGGTGCGCAGGTGGTGATCTGTGGCCACACGCACAAGCTCGAGCATGCTAAGTCGGGTGATAATGGCGAGTGGATCCACTACTACAACGCCGGTTGCTGGACGGAGAAGAAGTGCGGCGCGGTCGGTATTGAAAAGAATGGGGAGACGCACCTGCTCCGCATCACCACCTGGCGCAAGCCACACTGAGGAGTGCACATGATAGTCCTTATAGATCTCGGTCGCCACGCGCGCTGGGATTTTTTATTGGAGGGGGAGGGAAGGCGGCAGAGCTGACCTTTACCGCATTATTTCCGGATGCTTCGAATTACGGGGTATCCCAGATGTTTGATTCCGCAGGTCTTGCCTAGAAAAGTTGGGATGATTGATCTTTTATGGCAACCTGCCCAGCTATGAGTGGTATACTGAACGTCAATAACATGCAATCGAAGGTTTCTTGGTGGCAAGATGCAATTATTTATGAGCTCTACGTCGATAAGTTTGCGGGAGATTTTCGTGGACTCACCGAGCGTCTCGACTATTTTGTGCAGCTTGGGGTGAATACACTACACATCCTTCCGCACTATCCTTCACCACTGGTGGATAATGGGTACGATATTTCTGATTATCGTGCAGTGGACCCTGCGCTCGGCAACAGTGATGACTTCAAGTGCTTTACTGAAGCTGCACATACAAAAGGGATCCGCGTACTGATCGAGCTGGTGTTGAATCATGTGTCGGAAAAACATTCGTGGTTCATTGACGCCCGCTCGTCGCGTACGAGCCCCTATCGTGATTATTTTCTCTGGTCGGAAACTGGTACAGAATTCCAGAATGCTTTAAATCCCTTTGTGCATCTGAAACCACACAATTGGATATACGACGAGCAAACCAATGAATTTTATTTCGCGACCTTCTACCCACAACAACCAGACTTAAACTGGCGAAACCCAAAGGTGTACCAAGAAATGGTTGATATTCTAGATTTCTGGGTGGCTGCGGGAGTAGATGCTTTTCGTCTTGATGCGGCACCCCACCTTATAAAAGCAGAGGGAGAACTGTCTAAGGGACATCCGGAAACACACCAGATACTCAGACGGTTCCGAGCACATCTCGATGTTACATACGATGGATCGATTGCCTTGCTTGGAGAAGCGCAAGACTCACTTCAACAAACGGCGGTATATTTCGGTGAGGGTGATGAGTGTCAATTGCTCTACAATTTTCCGCGCGCAAGCAACCTGCTTTATGAGGTTTGGAGTAACGATGTTCCGCATGACGAAGCTCCACTCACTGCAATACCACCTCTCTGTGCGTGGGTACACTTCCTTCGTAATCATGACTCTTTTGTCTTGCGTTTTCTTTCTCCCGAGCAGCAAGAAAGAATGGAGCAGGGCGTGGATCCAGAAGGGTGGTATGCCTTCCGTGGTGAACGCGGGCTTTCTATGCGTCTGGCGGATATTTTTAACGGAGATTTTGAAAAAGTGCAAAGTGCACATACCCTGCTTTTTGCGCAACCCGGGGCTCTGGCCCTTTATTACGGTGACGAGATAGGGATGCGCAATGACACTACCATCGGCACTCCCAAAGACACTCGCCGGTATGTTCGCGGGGCTTTCGACTGGGTGGAAGCGGAACGCCAAATGGCCGACCCTGATTCACTCTTTTCTTTCGTCGCCAAGCTGACACGCGACCGTACTAGCTCATGATTCCTTCTAGTAGGAAGAGACCATGAAGGACAGGACTCGTATGGTTTAGATTGAAACCGATCTCCAATTATTTCAGATATTAAATGCTACAGATAACTCGACGGGTGAGCACTTTTTGCTTATGCTAGAGTTGTTGTCTTATGGACATTGCTTCTGCCATACTTATTGTCGTAGGTCTTATTGTATTCGAAATCGTTTCGAGTATTGATAATGCAGTCATCAATGCAGAGACTCTGGCGACAATGGGTGAAAAAGCTCGTCGCTTCTTCATTACGTGGGGTATTTTCTTTGCGGTGTTCGTGGTGCGGGGACTACTGCCCTGGCTGATTGTTTGGGCGACGATCCCTTCGCTGGGATTTTTTGGTTCGCTCACAGCCACTTTTTCCAATGATCCTAGTGTTGCTGAGGCAGTTCAGTCTTCTGCGCCAATTCTGTTGCTCGGTGGTGGTGTCTTCTTGCTTTTTCTCTTTTTTCACTGGCTCTTCATTGAGGAGAAGAATTTTGGTTGGCGTAAGGTAGAACCGTTCTTCCTACGACAAGGTGCTTGGTTTTATGCCACAGTATCGATCTTGCTCATGGTGGTTGTCTGGTTTGCACTTGAAAGGAGTGCCATGCTCGCTTTTGGTGCTGTGGTGGGTTCTACAGCGTTCTTTATTACGCATGGTTTTCGACAGCACGCCGAAGCAATGGAAAAGCGTCTTTCCGACAAGAGCTCAGGACTTTCAGATATCAGCAAGGTCCTCTATTTGGAAGTGATCGATCTTTCTTTTTCGATCGACGGCGTACTGGGGGCGTTTGCATTTACTCTCTCAGTCCCCCTCATACTTATTGGTAACGGTATTGGAGCAATTGTTATTCGCCAACTTACGGTCGCCAATATCCACCGTGTGAAACGATATTTATATCTTAAGAATGGTGCAATGTATTCAATAGCGGTGCTTGGTAGTGTCATGATCGGCCATGGATTTGGTCTCCATATTCCTGAATGGTTTGCACCTATTTCGACGGTTTTGATTATTGGATATTTCTTCCGACGATCGTTGCGTGTGATAGAAAAGTAGGAGTAACAGAGGTTTGGAATCAGAGTTTATGATGAAGAAAAACGACGCGGGGCCCGAAGGGCCCCGCGTCGTTTTCATGCTATCATCCAACGTATGGATATCATCTCGCACGGGCTGTGGGGAGGGGTCGGCTTTGGTCGGCGGAACAAGCGGATATTCTGGCTGGCAGTCTTGTTTGGAATGCTACCCGACCTGCTTTCCTTTGGAATCTTCACGGTGGCTAGTATGCTCGGTATCAATACTCGTCCGGACTGGGCAGCCGGGCCGCCGCCAATGGAACTCATCCCCGAATACGTGCATGTGCTCTACAACATCACACACAGTCTGGTGACATTTGGTGTGGTGTTTTTCCTGCTTTGGTGGCTGGCGCGTACATACGCGACGCCGTTTTCCGCGTATGGATTTGCGGTACTGCTCGATATCCCGACACACAGCACCGACTTCTTCGCCACGCCGTTTCTTTGGCCGCTTTCTTCGTACAAATTTGACGGCATGTCCTGGAGTGAGCCGTTCATATTTTTTCCTAATCTCGTACTTTTGATCTCTGCTTATGTTATGTGGTACTTCTGGCATCGTCGAGAACACATTCAAGCAAAGTACGGACGTTCATAACTTTGTTGTCCAAACATATCATCTCGTGTACACTCGCAATCTGCCGGGAGAAGAACCGGCAGACTGACCAAATCCATGGTGGAGGAGGCGCTTGTTACGGAGGAGATCTTTATGCAACGAATGGGGACGAAACCCAAACGGCCACAAGCACGCGGTCGTCGATCTGCCATGTACTACGTCGTACGCCAGTGGGCACCTAGTCAGCCTTCTACTCAAGGCTTGCGTGTCATCACGAGAAAGATCAAGTCCTTTGGGTAATTTCTCAATGTCTACACGTGTCTATCCCTACACTCTGCTTAAAGCAAGTGTAGGGATTTTTATTTGTCACCTAGCGCTTCTTTGATCACTGGCAAGATCCGTTCGGCCGCTTTTGCGTATCCAGCGTCGTTGGGGTGAATGTAGTCACTCATGTATTCGGCTCGGCCGATAAGTCCAGAAAGGATATTGGGTATATAGAAAGTGCGGTAGGTCTTGGCCAGACGCTCGTATTCATCTTCGTAGCGACTGCCGTAGAGAGCGCCCGGCTCACCAACCAGGATGACTGCTGCTCCGGTGGCTTGAATACGTTCAATAATAGAAGCAAGATTTGAAAATGTTTGTTCGAGAGGTAGTCTTTGAATTGCATCATTGCCGCCTAGAAGAATGATAACGACTCGTGGATCAGTGGCTAAAAGGGTATCGGTACGCGCGAAGCCATCGGCGGTGGTATCGCCAGAGACGCCGAGGTTAATAACTGATGTACCGAGCTGATCACTCAGGCGACTGGCGATATCACCACCAGTAGTAGCGCCGGTTCCGGCTGCGAGGCTGTCACCAAAAATAACTATTGTCGTACCAGTGGTTGGTAAAAGCGGCGCAGGGCTTGGCCAAAAGAACCAGCCACTAATGAGAAGGAGAGTGACAGCGATGAAAATGTGTAGAGGGTGCAGAAAGGACATGTAGTCTGATTTCAGATCAAGCGACTTTTAATAAACAACTTTCTCTAGATGAGGATGAGTAAGGCGACGATACCACTGTTGACAATCAGTGGTTCCATACTATGTGTTCATTGTACCAGATGGTACAATTTGCAAAATATGACTCGTTCATCAGAAGACTCAGAAGTTCTAGAAAAGCGTCCTACTCGCAAGCGAGAGGTGGGTGAGTCTGTTGCTCCAAGAAGGATCATTTCTTCTGCACGTCGTGTCGCCACACCACCCAAAAAAATTGAACCAGAAGAACCTACGATCATGCAGAGTCGTAAAGCACCAACACCGCTCGCTGCCGATCTGGTGGCACACACCGAGAAAAAAAGGCAATTCATTATAGTCATGATACTGCTTGGTATTGGTATCGGTGCTTCAGCAGGAGTCGGTTTTCTTGATAAGGGTCAGATCAATGTCGAGCAAACGATTGAAGCCCGCAATGAACGCATTCGCAATAATCAGGCTGATGAGCGCGATGTGCTCGTTAGTCAGGTTGAAGTACCAGTTCAAGACACCGCTTTACAAGGTAAGGTTGATGGGGGACTTGTTGGTCGAGGTACTGGTGGTTTAGCACCAGAAGTAGAAGGAGTGGCAAGTAGTACAGCTACTTCTACCGATATGACCGCTTCGAGTACTGAGACGATGGCAAGTAGTACTGAAGCTGATGCAGAAACGGCGCGTCCGGAGGACGCGCCGTCAGAAACTATTGAAGAGGTTACCCCGTAGTGGTCTTGCATTTAGTACAACGGCAGCCGAGCAGCTTGATGACACGCTTAAAATAATCTGAACCGTAATTATAAGTTAGCTCCTCGCCAGGAGCGATTTTTCGTTTAGCGTAGATGAATACTTTTGTTTCATCGTCATTAAGTTCTGGTTCGCAGTTTGGTTTGCAGCTGTGGTTGATGTAGCGTGCGACGTTGTGGCGACCTTTGCCGTCGATGGTCCAGTTGTCGTTGAGTTCGAAAAGGTATTTGCCGCCGCGCCGTTGCGCTTCGTCATCACTAATAACTTCGCCGGTGTACTCGATCACCAAGTCACCTTTCGCAAACGGCGCGGCGGCAAACAACCCCAGTCCCGCGCTGCTTCGTCTCACAACATACTTCTTTTGTTCTGACATGAGCGCTAGTATAACAGACCTTTACACAGGAGGGGAAAACGTAATAAGTAAAACCTGCTAGAATACTGGCAATGAGTGATGTTCTTGAAAAGTTCGTTCGAGCTGCCAACTATTTGTCCGCGGCCCAGATCTATTTAAAAGATAATGTTTTACTAAACGAGCCACTTAAGCCCGAGCATATTAAGCCGCGGCTCTTGGGGCACTGGGGCACTTGTCCGGGTATCAATTTTACCTACGCGCACCTCAATCGTGCCATCATCGCGCACGATGTGGATATGATGTTTGTGCTCGGGCCGGGTCACGGCTTTCCGGCTGTTCAGGCCAATCTTTTCCTTGAAGGGACGCTTTCAAAATATTTCAATAAGATCACGCGCGATACTGCAGGGGTATGCCATATGGCGCGTATGTTCAGCTGGCCGTATGGCTACCCGAGCCATAGCAACCCCGAAGCACCGGGGGTCATCCTTGAAGGAGGCGAGCTTGGCTACTCACTTTCTACTTCGTACGGGGCCATCCTCGACAACCCAAACCTGATCGTTACTTGTTTGGTCGGTGACGGCGAAGCTGAGACTGGTCCAACCGCCACGGCGTGGCACCTTAATAAGTTGATCGACCCGGGCAAGAACGGTGCGGTGCTTCCTATTTTGCACCTCAACGGATACAAGATCTCCGGTCCAACTTTCATGGGCCGCATGAACGATGAAGAACTCCGGTCCTTGTTCTACGGCTACGGCTACGAACCACACTTCGTTGATGCGTACAAGGAAGAAGACGTGCATGGTCGCATGATGAAGGTGCTTGATGACGCGATCGAAGCGATTCGTTTCACTCAACACTGTGCTCGCGAAGGTACGCTTCATGAAAACCCTCGTTTCCCGATGATCATCCTGCGCACCCCAAAAGGATGGGGAAGTATCGACTACATCGGTGACCATAAGATCGAAGACAACTGCCTCTCGCACCAGGTGATCGCTGAACTCGCCAAGACCGACGATGGTCAGCGCAAGCAGCTCGAAGATTGGCTCCGCTCGTACCGCTTCCACGAACTCTTCGACGGTGTGAAATTCGATGACGATATCCAAAGTCTGATTCCTCGCGATGGCCGCCGCATGGGCGATAACCCACACGCGCACGGCGGAGACCCATACTACAAACCACTTATTCTCCCCCCGACAGAAGATTACGATCGAGAAACTACCTGCGACCTCAATAATCCGATCTGTGGTACTGAGAGCGGTATGGAAAAGATCGGCGTGTACCTCCGCGACACCATTCGTGCCAATGAGCATAACCGCAACTTGCGCATCATGTCGCCCGATGAGACGTACTCCAACAAACTGCAGGCAGTATTTGAAGCAACGAAGCGCACCTTTGTTTGGCCGCACAAAGAGTGGGACAAGGACCTAGCGTGGGACGGCCGCGTGATGGAGATGCTTTCCGAGCACAGTCTCCAAGGTCTACTTCAGGGCTACGTGCTGACAGGCCGCCACGGTGTGTTCGTTTCGTACGAAGCGTTCGTTCAGATCGTTGCTAGTATGGCCGACCAGTACGCCAAGTTTCTCAAGATCGCTCGTGACGTAAAATTCCGCAAGACCATTCCATCACTCAACTATATCCTCACCTCCGGCGCTTGGCGACAAGAACACAACGGCTTCTCACACCAAAATCCCGGCTTCATCGATGATATTTTGCAACGGCAGGGCTGCTTTACGAACGTCTATTTCCCGGCTGATGCGAACTCCGCCCTAGCAGCATTCAGGCGTATGATGGCCTCAACCAAAGAGATCAATGTGATGGTTTGTGAAAAGCGGCCACTCCCGGTCTGGCGCACGCTCGCCGAAGCCGAGAAAGATATTGAAGAAGGTATCTCTATTTGGGAGTTTGCGAGTGATGAAAATCCCCACATGGTTTTTGCTGCGGCTGGTGATTACCCAACCATCGAAGCCCTCGCCGCTATGAGCTTGGTCCGAGAGTACGTGCCAGCTATGCGTATGCGCTTTGTGAACATCTTCTCACTGACTGCGCTCGGCATGGGTAATTCGCAGTGTCGTGTACTGCGTCATCATTTTGAGTACTACTTCACCAACGACAAACCGGTCTTGGTCAATTTCCACGGCTACCCACAGACCATGAAACAAGTCCTCTTTGACTACACTTCCAGACTTGAGCGTTTCATTGTACACGGATATGAAGAGAGTGGTTCAACCACTACACCGTTTGACATGATGGTGCGCAATCGGGTGGATCGTTTTCATTTAGCAATGGAAGCATTTGCAAAAGCGGCTGAGCAAAACGTCATCACGGAAACAGAAGCACAGCAGCTCATTGCTAATTTCCAAGAAAAATTGGCTGAACACCGAGCGTATGTTATAGAACACGGAGAAGACTTACCAGACATCACCAACTGGACATGGCGACAACGCTCGTAGTAAATCCAGGATCTTCTTCACGTAAGTACGCCTTGTATCGAGGGGGACAAACGGTGCTGGAATTTCGCTTTGAAGATACCAACACTGGCTTTGAGATGTGTTCGCAAACAGCCGGCACACAACAGGTTTGCGAAGCAGTTAAAAAGGATGATTTCAATGAATCGTTTGCTCGAGTTGCGGATGCTGTTGGTGCCTATTTGTTTCGTGAGGAGCGTGGAAAAAAACTCGATACGATTGTGATCAGGGTGGTGGCACCGGGCACATTTTTTCAACGTCATGCGGTCATTGATGATAGGTACGTAGCGGAGCTCAAGCGACGAGCAGCGACCGCTCCCCTGCATATACCAGTAATACTTCGCGAGATTGAGAATGCTCAGAAATGCTATAAGCAAGCAAAGTTACTGGCTGCTTCTGATAGCGCTTTTCATAGTGAAATGCCACCAAGAGCTCGTGAGTACAGCATTATGACCGAGGATGTGAATCAATTTGATATCCATCGTTTTGGCTACCATGGGCTTTCCGTTGCTTCGATTGTACGACGAATCCACCCACTCATCGGACTAAATCCGCAACGTATGGTGGTTTGCCATATTGGTAGTGGTACCAGCGTGACCGCAGTCAAAGACGGAAAGAGTGTCGAAACCACCATGGGATTTTCTCCCTCGACCGGTTTACCAATGGGGAGTCGAGCGGGTGATATTGACACAGCTGCTCTTCTCGAGCTTATGCGAGTGAAACACTGGCGGCCAGCTGAAGCAGAAATGTACATCAACACCAATGGTGGTTTGGCTGGAATGACAAAAGAATCAGACATTCGTCGTCTGCTCGATCGGCGATCACTCAATGATGCGACGGCTAGGCAGGCGCTAGAGATATTTGCCTACAATATTCAGAAAGCCATTGCGGCACAGACGGTTGCCCTTGGCGGACTCGATGTGCTTGTACTTACTGCAACAGCTGCGGTTCGAAGCTCCGAACTACGAAGCATGATCTTAGAAGGATTGTCACACTTGGGTGTGCAGGTCAGTAAAGATCGTAATGACCTGCTCGTGGGGAAGGACGGCGTTATTAGTGTTCGCAATAGTCCAGTGAAAGTGGTGGTGATGCGCACAGATGAAATGGGCGAAATGGCGCAGGTAGCAGATCGTTTATTGCTGGGTATTGAATAGCAATATTTTTAGTAATTCACAGATGTTACTATAGGGAAGAAAGGATCTATTACATGTCTTGGTCAAACGAAAGTAAAAAACCGCTTATTCAGTCTCTCACGACCTTCCTTTTCTTGTTCACGGCAGTCGTGCTGCTGGCTATCTATTACGATTTTTCACAAATTGATATTGGTGGTCTTTTATTCCTCACCGCCTTCCTCTGCTGTGTTTTTATTGCGAAGAATGTGTACGACATCGCTCGATCAGCTGAAACAGCAGAGGAATTGAAAAAGAACGTTGCTATGGATCTCGCGGTCTCATCCGAGGAGTTGTATCTACAGTTGTATCGCAATAGTCCAGTTCCGTATTTGATCATTGATACAGAAGGTAATACAAAATCAGCCAACATTGCTGCCGTACGAATGCTAGGGGTGACCCAAAACAGAATAAAAGGGATGAATGTATTTGATCAGCTAGGGTGTGAAGACCAGGAGCACCTCGATCTTTTGATCGAAAAATTCAGAGGTGGTATTCCGGTGAGTGATGAAATGGTTCATGTTAAACGATCAGATCGTCGCGAAGCCTGGGCCCTCTTGTCATTGTTTGGTTCTACTGACGTTGCTGGACAACGCATCGGTCTGATGACGTTGGTTGATATCACAAAACAGAAAAAAGCAGAGGATGCAAAATCAGAATTCGTTTCACTCGCCTCACACCAACTCCGTACTCCGATTGCTGGTATGAAGTGGAGTGCCGAGTTGCTCCTTATGGATAATCCAGACACACTAACCGACCGGCAGCATAAATATATTGATCGTTTATTGATCAGCATCAAGCGTATGGCAGTGCTGGTGGATGACTTCCTTCGCGTTTCTCGATTTGAGTTAGGAACGTTTCAACCTGAGTACAAAACCGTATCTCTCACAGAACTTTTTAATGACATCTTGCTAGAGTTGGCACCAAGAGTTGATCAAAAGAAGATTACGGTTAAGACATTTTATGATGAGTCAGTTGACATGGTCATTACCGATCTGAATTTGATGCGTATGATCGTGACAAATCTTTATTCAAACGCGACTAAGTACACTAGAGAACAGGGAACTATCCATCTCGGTTTTGGTCATAAAGACAGCAATTTGGTTATTACAGTAGCTGACAACGGAATGGGTATTCCTGCTGAGGATCAAGATGAGATCTTTTCAAAATTGTTCCGAGCTTCAAATGCTGTACGCAACGTGCCTGATGGAACAGGGTTAGGGCTGTATATTGTTAGGGAGGCAGTTACGGTATTAAAGGGACAAGTTTCTTTCACTACCACTGAAAACATTGGTACTACTTTCGAGGTCATCCTACCGCTTGAACAACCAGAAGAAAAGGAAAATAAATCAAACTAACTCAACTTCTTAGCAATCTTGGCAAGAAGATCTGAAACACTCCAGTCAGGTTTGAAGAGAACATCTTCTTTCGGAAGATCGATATTCTTTGAAATGTTTTCCGTCGATTCAGAGGCTGTCAAAACAATGATATTGGCAGTAGCACCCCACTCGTTCTCACGAATACGGCGGTATACTTCGTACCCGTCAATATCAGGGAGTCGAATATCAAGGAGGATAAGATCTGGTTGCTGCTCGATTGCTATGCTAACTCCCTCACGACCAGTTGGAGCAAGTACCGCTTCATATCCTTTAATACCTAGCATATCTGAAAGTGATTCAGCCAAGTAGGGAGAATCTTCAACGACGAGGATCTTTTTCTTTGTCATGCGTATAGTGTAACTTATTTTCAGTATCTGTACGTTATTTTTTGTGTTTCAAGTGTTGAATAAGGAAACACAGATCAGATTAGATAAAGTAAGTAGGGTATTGACAAATATTCATATTAATGATATTAAAGTAGTAATTTGTTTTTTCGTTCCTTAATGGAGATAGGAGGTGTGAGATGCTTAATATTTCAGTTGCCTTTGACGCAGGTTCCCACATGATGAGGGAACCTGCTGCGGTCACTATTCAAATAAGTGACCGAACGCACCCTGCGATGACGCGAGGGCAACTGCAATATTTGGATGCATATAAAAAAAGCGCTCTCGCGCCAAAAAAGAAGGATGAATTCCAGTACAGACCGTACCATGAGGAATATCATCTCACCGCAGAAGAAACGGTAGCACTTGCTCAGGAATTTCTTCCTGAACTCAAGCGCTATGCTATACCGGAAGCAACGGCTTATGCTGGAGCTTCACGAGTGATAGCAGAACGTTTTTTTGAAACCGGTGCAATCGTTGTTTGGGATGAGAAGGTCATTGACCGAGACCACCCAGCACGGATCGCTATCGGTGACGGCCCGTTTGAGGTTGTCATTGAGAATGATTACTTAATTTCCTTCATCGAAAAAGTTCCGGACTCAGCACGAAAAGGGGGAAGGCATATTCTGGTACAGAGTACCACTGGTGGTAACACCGTGATCGCTCTTGCTGGATACTTCACCGAAGTGAAGAAGACGTGACTTATGATGGGAGTACACTACAAAGACCAGATGATTTCATCTGGTCTTTTTTATTGATTATTAAAAGTCGATAAACAAAAAGTCCGCGGAAGCGAACTTTTTGTTGGTTTATGTGGAGCAGTTTGACTCAAATAAAAACTTCTTTGATCGAAATGGAGTGTCCAAATTTCCTTAAGATTGTCGATTTGTGGCAATTACCGCATTGATACCTTAAGTGACAAATCTAGTGCTTTGGCAATTCTGCTGAGTGTTTGCAGAGAGGGATTACCATCACCACGTTCAAGGCGAGAAATGACTGGCTGACGACTACCGATGGCTTCTGCCAGTTCTGTCTGAGACCAGCCACGCTTAACACGTTCTTTTATAATAGTTTTCACTACTTCATATTCAGGCCCAAGCGCTTCGTACTCAGCTTTGACGACTAGGTCCTTGAGGGCTTTGGTTTTAAATTGTTTGAATGTAGTACTCATAAAGTAAATATAACTTATAAGTTATATTATCGCAAGTGTTCTCTAGTGTCCCTTGCTCTAGTTAATTCCTTATCGAGTGTCTTTTGGGTTTTCTTAATACAAGCATGTAATAAAACAGCCTGTTTCTTATGGAAGCAGTAGAAAATTCTAATCTCTCGAGTTCCTCGTATACGGAGTTCCAGTAGACCGTCAGATAAGTGTCTGCTATGCGGCATTTCTAAGTCATTGCCAAATTCTTCAAGTAATTCAATGGTCCGGATTATCTTAGCAATTTCTTTTGCGTTTAGTGATTCAAGAAATGTCTCAACAAAAGCGAGGAGAATAATTTGCATTAAATTAAGTATACCAAAACAAAAAACTTACCCTTGCGAGTAAGCTTCCTTGTTGTTCCATATATTTCAACATACTTCTATGTCGGTGGAGCAGTTTGACTCAAATAAAAACTTCTTTGATCGAAATGGAGTGTCCAAATTTCCTTAAGATTGTTGATTTGTGGTGAGTTACTACATGCTAGTTGTGTATGTTTGACACGGTGATACTTAATTATGGCGATTTCAAGTCACGGCTCATTTTGGGATATCTATTATTCAGGTTTCCTTTGTGCTACTATTCCTATGTCTGTGCATAGGTGCACACATCGCTACAACGTGGGGAATGTTATTAGCATTTCATTTTCTTTCCATGACATATTCACATATATTGGCAGCTAGAGGCTTTTTTGTTTTCTCTCTGCTTAGTGCATCCGTACTCTGTGCCCCTGTGGCTCTAGCCGCTCCAGAGCTGCCAGATTTTGATGAGGCAACATTTAGCAATCCAACCACCATTGATCATCCTTATTTTTCTCTGCAAGTTGGTAAGGAAATGCGCTTTGAGAGTGAAACCGAAGACGGCTTAGAAGTGATAGAGATAGACATAACTGGTGAAACCAAAGAGATACTAGGTGTAACAACATTGGTGTACTGGGACCGTGTGTATCTTGATGATGAACTGGTTGAAGACACTCGCGACTACCTGGCACAAGATGATGATGGTAACGTCTGGTATTTTGGCGAGGACGTCGATAATTACGAGGATGGTGAGTTAGATAATCACAATGGCTCATGGCTGACTGGTGAGGATGGCGCTAAACCTGGGTACTGGATGCCGGGTCTGGCTAAGTTGGTCAAGGGTTATGAGTACAAAGAAGAGTGGTACGAAGGTAAAGCTGAGGATGAGGCTAAGATTGTTAGTACCAATGCTGTCGTAAAGATAGATCTTGGCACGTACACCAACTGCCTTAAGACCGAGAACACCACGCCACTGGAACCAGACATACTGGAATACAAGTATTACTGTAAGGCAGTGTCTGGTCTAGCGCTCGAGAAAGAAGAAGATGAAAATGTTGCATTGGTATCAGTTATCCTGCCAGATGACGAAGAAGAGGCTGATGATGAGAAACCCGGACAAGGTGATGAACACGCTAATATCCGCGCTTTGCAGACCAAATTGATTGGCATTTTGCAGCAACTGATAACATTGATGAAGCAATTAAAAGCCCAGTCTTAAATATCTCCACAAAAACACAAGCAGCCCTAAAGGGCTGCTTGTGTTTTCACAAAAGTGAACGTTTTTAAACAGGTGGAAATCTTTGAACCAAGTTAGAACCTCTTTGATTGAAATGGAATGTCCAAATTTCCTTAAAATTGTTGACTTGTGGTAGACCAAACGTCTCAGTTTGTTAGAATGAATACTACATTGTTAATAACAATTGAATAATATGAATAAAACCCTCTCATTTCCTTTGATTACCGTAATCACGTTACTTGCTCTTGTATCAGTCTCTCTCTATCCAGCCCTAGCCAGTGCAGCTGAATCGTCTTTGGTAGGCAAGGTCGTCGCTCTAGACTCAGGGCACGGCGAATCAGAGAGTTCCTTTGGTACGTCAGGTGTTTGTGTGACTGACACAGCTACAACAGTCGTAAAAGAAGTTGAAGTAAACAATGCGGTGCGACAAGTGTTGGCAGACATGATTACGCAGGCTGGCGGCGAGGCGTTCTTGGTACCGCAATTAGAATCTCGCAATGCCCGAGTTGATTCGGCAGAAACTGCAAATTCTAACGTACTCATTTCCGTCCACCATAATGGCTCTACTAATACCTCAGCCGACTACACACAATTCTTTGTGACTCAGAAAAATGACAAGGAACTGGCTAATGCTATTTACTCATTCATGTTGTCTGCGGTAGGAGGCACAGGAAAAGGAATTAAAAGTGACGGGTACGGTATGACGGTATATGGTTCGTTGCCAGGCGTACTCACTGAGTCGTATTTTATAACCAATACAGACCGAGCGTGTGAGTTTGTGGCGTATCTTGAAGACCCAACAAATACCAGCTCAATCGTTCATAAAGAAGCCCAGGCGCTATTTGCTGGTTTGGAGAGCTATTTCGCAACACAGACTTCCGGTGGTAGTGGTGGGGGAAGGGGAAGGAATCGTTAATTTTATTAAATGTACTATAAATTAATTATGACAAATACTTTTAAAATAACTCTTCGAATAAGCCTGGCAATACTCCTCGGACTCTCTCTGGTTGTCCCTCAAGCGTATGCTAACCATTCATGGGGTAAGTATCACTGGGACCTTTCAACAGCAGATACAATGGCAAACCCACTTAATCTTGGAGACAACCTAACAAATGGGTGGTCAACAAACCTATCGACTGCTTCTGTTGATTGGAATGTTTCTGTGTTAAAAAACGAAGTAGTTCCTGGTGCCAGTAATGCAAATTGTGATCCAACACTCGGAGAAGTTGAGGTTTGTAATGCAGAGTACGGCTCTAATAACTGGCTTGGTATTGCACAGGTGTGGACGTATAGAAGGGGAGGGCATATCGCACAAGCAGTAGTCCAGCTTAATGACACGTACTTCGATACACCAACATACAACACCACTCCATGGAGAAATCTTGTTATGTGTCAGGAAGTCGGACATACGTTTGGTCTCGGTCACCAAGATGAAAATTTCTCTAATACTAACCTTGGTACATGTATGGACTACACCAGTGATCCAACCGGACTTGCTGGTTCCAATGGGACTCTAAACAATGAGCATCCTAACCAGCATGACTATGATCAACTCGTCAGTATCTATGCACACCTCAATGAAACTTCTGGGGGAAGTAATGGGAAAGGCGGCAAAGGGAAGCCGTCAACCACACCAAACATCACCTCATCTGCACAATCAGAATGGGGGCAAGCTATTGCGCAAGATGCTCAAGGACGTGACTCTGTCTTCGTTCGAAACGAAAACGGTTTTGAAGTAACCACACATGTGCTATGGACTATGGAATATGAAGGTCATGACGAACATAATGATTAAACGTTAAATGTAGGGAAAACAAAAACCACTGATATATCAGTGGTTTTTGTTTTTCTAAACTTCCATATATTTCTATATTCTGTGG
>DZBU01000026.1 GCA_022730015.1 Candidatus Elulimicrobium sp.
GGGTCGCTTATCTTTGGAAGGTCTACTATTTTGCAAAGATCGATATTCATGATTAAAAAATTAATTAGAGATGTTTAATAACGCGAGCAGGATTACCGGCAACCACTGTTCTTGTCTCGACATTTTTGGTCACGACAGCACCAGCACCAATCATTACTTCCTCACCAATTGTCAAGACCCACCTGATCATTTACCTCATCTAAAACACGAGCGCATCAATCTATAACCGAAAGTCGGCAACAGATGGAAGAATCAGGTCGGGAGAGTAAGGCATTAGGCTCTCTTCACTGAGAAAACCAGTGAGCACCGCGCATGTCTTGATGCCTAACGCCTGCCCCACCTGAATGTCTTTGCCCGTATCACCTATTATCCAATCAGTGGAACTCAAATCGGGCAAAGCACCAATCATCTCCTCCTTTCCACGAATTTGTTCTGTGACCATGACATTACTGAAGAAGCGCCCAAGCCCAAGCCGATCAAGCTGATCAACGACCGCCTTTCTCTGTTGACGCGCCGTACAGACGTGCAAATTCGCATCTATTCTCAATCTGCCCAATGACTCATGTATGCCGGGTATGTTTGTATCTAATACGAGATACTCCGTGGACTCAATGAGCCCCATCCAGTCAGCCACGAAACGGACAATGGCAGCTTCATCGTAGCCGAACTCCCTAATCAAGATGGTCTCATTAGAAATCTTTCTCCGCTTCAAAGACCAATAGGAATCATGGCTAAGATTTGACTCGGGGACTAATTTCTGGAACAAACGGTAGAGCCTGCATCTTGAGTCAATCAGAGTGCCATCGAGATCAAAAATTATGTTCATTTGCTGCGCTCAATATTTTCGATATGACGAAACTCCGCTATCAGACCATCCGTGAAATCTGTCTCTACCGGCAGCAAATAGCTCCTTACTTTAGAGTTATCAAAAACAAGATCGCGAACAGATCCCGAATACTCGCGCCTTGCTATTCCAGTAGATCGCCCACCGATGGCAATAAGCTTCTCAAGCAATTCGCGGATTGAGATGGAATGGCCGCCAACAACGTTGATAACACCCGGCTCCACTTGCAATTCAACTGACTTCAGGATGGCGGCAACAACATCATCGATATAAATAAAGCTGCGCAAATCCTTGCCTTCTCCCCAAAGTTCGACGTCATTGCCGTTAATAATATTCTTGATCGCCTTTGGAAGCACCTTGGCGTACTTCTCTTCTCCTGGACCATATACGTGACCAATGCGCAATATCTGACTAGCCAGACCTCGCTCGGCAGCATACAACGTCACCATACGCTCACCGTAGAGTTTCGATAGCCCATAAAGCGTGGTAGGCACGGTGGGTGCGGCTTCACTGATGGGGCCATCAACGCTGGCGTAAACGTCCACGCTGCTAATAAAGACAATCTTCTTAAGATTATGCCATGGCAGATCAAGGAGTTTCTGTATGAACGTGATGTTGCCGTTGCATTTTTCAGTGTTATTGGCTTCGCTACCGCTTTTAGGAATGAAGGCTCCGGCATGAACAAGGACTTCAGCGCCTTGCACAAGGCCTAGTTCAGCTGGACCCAAGCCGAAATCAGGCTGGTCACGATAGACGATATGGCCACCTTCAGACGGACGTGAGCTGAATGCTGTTACAGAATCGCCGTACTCCAAACGTGCCGCTTGCAGCAAACGTGAACCAATGAACCCGGAGGTTCCTGTGATAACCATCTTCATGAGAATTCAATCTCCTGCGTGATGGTCTCCTCGGATATCAAGCGTGGCACCACATCCATACCACGCAGCCACATCAGGCCACTGGGAAGCGGGTTAATCTTTTTCTCAAGTAACGGGAACTCACCATGCAACGCGATGTCCTTGAATATCTCAGGCATATTCAAACCAGCAGCCGTAAAGAACAGCACTGTGGTGAAAAAGCGTGAAATATTGATCTCAGTAGGATTTGGCACACCATGCTTATCGAAGGCCATATCGACCCCAAATATTCCGTGAGGCTTTGCAGACACAGCGTGCACGGCTTCAATAGCGATGCGAGTAGCCTCTTCATTCTCGCAGGTGACACCGACCTTGGTAACTCCGGTAACACCGGAAATAGTCCGATTACCATGCGTCCAGCCACGCCGCTCACGAGTCTGTGCTACTACAAGCTCGCCCTCGTGCCAAATTGACAGCCAGGTTACGGTCTTGGATGTTAGCATCCTAGCCGCAATAAAATCGCCCCAGCCTTTGTGATGCGCAATCCATGCTTTGGCCATTGCGAAGTCGGATGTCGGGATTGCTCCTTTGCCACCGCCGCCGATAGATGAGTTGCGCAACCATATTTTTCCAGTATCGTCACCAAGCCTGCTAAACGCTACGCGCAAATCTTCCTCGTCATTAATCATCATATTCTCGGGCACCGGAACACCAGCCGCCTTGAACGCCAGATAGGATTTATATTTGTTCACACAGGTATCAATTACGTCATGATCCGGCATGAAAATTTTTGTGCCCGTAGCCGTGATTTCATCTCTGATAAGCGATGCGTGGTAGATTTCCAGATCGTTTTGAAAATGGATAAGGTCAGGCTTTTCCGTGCCCAGTATTTGCAGAAGGCGTTCCTTGTATTCTGGTTTGTTAGCGTAGGGCACATAAAATTTCTTCTGCGCCGCTGACAGAGCCAAATCGCTGGGTTCAGAACCCATTCCAATTACGGCAATTTCCTTACTACCGCGCATAAGGGAATTTATTACGCCTTCCGATGGTGCTCCACCCGCACCTGCAATCAATATTTTTTTCATTTATGCTTCTGATCTTTGGTTAAAAATTAAGATTGAACTTACATCACTTAATGCAATATTCCGACTTGCCAGCGGGCTGGTATTTAATTTCAAGCACAGCACAATGCTATTGATTTTCTGTATCGTTGGCTTTGCCCAGCCGAGCATCCGACCGCAGAAGATTGATCATCGTGCTGCCTCATATTGCCTCCTCTTAAACCATGGTGCACTCCGATTGATTTGCATACCCACGCATTCATGGTTTTCCCAGAAAACCAACATACCACGGCATGGCCTTTTCAATGCCCGCGCCAATCTCG
>DZBU01000001.1:0-85117 GCA_022730015.1 Candidatus Elulimicrobium sp.
TTCAAGAAAAATAAGTATAATAATGGTGTATGTCCTTTCTGCAGAGATTAAAAGGTAAGGGAGTACGCAGGGATGATGCGTCGCTGTTGTCTGATGCCGAAGAAACCGCCGTCGATAAAGTCGCGCAGCTTCATGTTGATGTGTATCAAACAGAGCGCATGATTGTTATCTATGCACAGTCTGCCGGAGCAGATATGAATGACGTGCATGTTTCGATCGAAGGTGATGCAGACATCGTACTTATTGAAGGGAAGCGTATTCGACCGGAATACATTGTCTTTCCAAAGAAAAAAGTGAAAGGCTCGTATGTCGCAGAAGAATGTGTGTGGGGGGATTTTTACCGTCGCATTATCTTGCCCGAAAGCGTCAATATTGATAAAGCAGAGGCGAAGATCAAAAACGGAGTTCTAATACTAGTCTTGCCACTGCTGAAGCCAAGTGAAAAAGAGAAAGTTCAATTAAAGGTTATGGGTGGACGTGGTTTACCAAAATCATAGCTACTCAACCAGACCGCAATCGTTCTTATGTTGTACCTTTTAAAACACAGTGTTCATTCCCTCAAGATCCTCAGTGGCATGCTGGGGTTGTTTCTATTGTCTGCCTCTTTTGCGCTGGCTGCTGACCTAGCTGTGTCTCCGAGTACCGGTTCATACTCAGTCGGTCAGACATTCACTGTTAATCTCCGAGCTGTTCCAAATGGCGATAACGTCAATGCGGTTGAATCTA
Source organism: Candidatus Elulimicrobium sp. (assembly GCA_022730015.1). Classification (GTDB taxonomy): domain Bacteria; phylum Patescibacteriota; class Minisyncoccia; order Phycocordibacterales; family UBA918; genus OLB19. Next base: position 727 of record DZBU01000001.1, read on the forward strand.
GTCTCAGCTTTAATCCAGCAGTCTTGTCAGTGGTGAGTGTGAGTAAAACAGGTTCGGCTTTTTCACTTTGGACTACTGAGCCAACGTTCTCAAATAGCGCCGGGACAATCACTTTTGGCGGCGGAAGTCCTACTCCATTCACTGCTGCTTCTAATCTCATTTCAGTAACCTTCCGCACCGTTGCCGAAGGTACTGGTACCGTTACTTTTAAAAATTCCTCTGTCTTGGCCGCAGACGGTCGAGGTACAGATGTGTTCAAAAATGCAACCAACGGTTCCTTCACTGTCTCGGCTGCTACAACACCAACCCCCACACCGACTCCGACACAGCCAACCACTCCAGTAACTGAAGATGTTGCTGAGACCGAAGAAGACGACCAGGCGATCATCTTTGGCGACCCACCTCGTGCTCCTGAAATTGGCTCAAAAACTTTTCTTGATCCCGAGACTTGGTATGCAATAAAGGATGGTATTTTCACTTGGAGTTTGCCTTTTGATGTAAACGTGGTCGCGGTTGAGATCTCTGATGATCCTGAGAATAAACCTCACGACCACGAGACTGCCGTGGTGGATCCGCCAGTTGAAGAGTTTACCGTCTCGGCCGAGACCATTAAGGATGGGCTTCAGTATGTGAGCGTTAGCTTCAAAAATCAGGTTGGTTGGGGAGCGGTCACCAATCGTAAGCTCAAGATTGACACCACTGCACCAGAACCGTTTGCTATCAATGTGCAAGCAGGCAATTCTCCAACTTCATTCCCGCTTCTACGGTTTGAGGCAAAGGATCTTACTTCTGGAATCGAATACTACGAGATGACGATCGCGGACAAAGAACCGCTTCGCATCACTCCAGACGAGGCACGACTTGGGTACATGCTTAAGGAGCTTGAAGATGGTACCTACACGGTGAAGGTGGTTGCGACTGATATGGCTGGTAATGTTCGAGAGAGTAGTGTTGCGGTTTTGATCACTGCTGGTTGGGTTAAGCCGATTGAAGTAGTAGAGGAAAGTTCATTCTGGGATTTTCTTACTCCGATCAACCTCTTCATCTTCTTCTTGATCGTCATTATTCTGCTTCAGGTTATATACTTCTGGTACGAGCACAAGGCACTCAAGGAACGAGAAGAGAAGCTTCGTCGAGAGATACGTGAGATTCAAGACCAGATGGAAAAGATCTTCTCGGCACTTCGGGATGAGATCTACGACCAGATCAATATGATCACTAAGCGCAAGCGACTATCAGCCAAAGAAAAAGAAGCGGTTGAGGCGCTCACGCAAGCACTCGAAGTCTCAGAAACACTCATCGAGAAGGAAATCAATGATGTGAAGACTGTACTAAAATAAGGTTTTGTTACGGCGTCTGCTCCGCGAGTGTGCTAGAATACATTGACCAACTCAATAACTAGTAGGGGAGTCATATTTACGGAGTGATTTCCACAGTAGCAAGGTAATACCGCGCGTTCCCGAAGGGAACGCGCGGTATACTTATACTGCACCTCATTATACCTGCATGGTATTTGGTGCATTGTGTAGTGAAGAAAAAACATCCTTACAACACAAACGGAAACAGAATAATAACGATATTTAAGGCGCCAAAATGGATATTGCAGCGTTTTTCTAGTGCCACGTATGTACTATTTTTGATATTTACCCTGTTGGTATTTACCCATGCTGAAACCGCTTTTTCTAAACGACCGCTCGAGATAACATTTGGCACTCAGCAAACTCTCAATTTATTCCCAACTCAGGTTAATACCACTGATTGGGCTGGTATTGAAAACGTGCTTATCCAAGACCTTACTGACACAGCGTTGTATCAAGATTTTGGTGCTCGTACCTCAGCATACGTACCACAAGAAAAGTTGATCATTCCGAGCTCAGCGGGAGTGCCTACTGAGTATGTTCCGGTAATCGAAGGCGCGACGGCATCGTCTGTCGTAGACGGTCAGGCTGTTCCTGAGGAGGGCGGGGCTGGTGTCATAGGAAGTCAACCTGAAGTAGTGGCTCCGATCGAACCTACTCCAGAACAACTACCAGTAGAGACACAAGTTTCACCAGAACCAGGAGCAGTCTTAGAACCACCAGCAAATGAAAGTGTTGTTGAGCCAGTATCGATGATCGAGCCGAGCTCGACAGCCGTTTTCGCACCAGCCTGGGGACTGTTTCCGCTAGCGCAATTATCAGTCGTGACTTCAACAGAGACTGCCGCTCAAGATATTGTGGATGTCGCAGCGCCTACCGAAACAGCACAAACACCTGATACAGCTATCGTTGAAGACCTCTCTCAGCCGATCAGTGGCGTCGAGCAGGTGGTGGGGGTCGTATCGACTTCATCTGAAAGCGCGGCACCAGAACAATCATCTGCTGAAACTACGGTTACTGAAGGATCTGTTGTACCGCTAGCAACGCCAGCTGCCGCTACTGTAGAAACAGAAGTTCACGAGATCACTCTTTCAAATTTTGGTAGTGCACCACTTGAGCCTGGTCAGTTTGTTAACGGTATGCGTTTGACTCTTTCACTCGCTGCGCAGCTTGAGCAGCCGGCATCGGGAAGAATTCCGTACATTGAAGTATTGTATGGTGCTTCAAGTACACCCGAAGTGGTTGGTATGATCTTGCTCGAGGACGAGGTTTCAAATGCACTCAATGGCGGATACTTTTTCTTTGCGTTGCCGACTGTCTCAGATGTCTCGGAACTAGCAGATAAGACAGTCACCTTGCGCTACCATGGTGCGCACGATGACCTTGACGGCATGTTCCTTGATGCGGTTTGGCTTGAGATCGATACTCGCACTGTTACCAAAGAAGACCTTCGTGCTCGTGGAATTGCCGGAGCGCTTGCAGAGTTACAACTTCCTTCAGTTACTACGCTCATTAGTGAAAAATCAAATTTCCGTCGCGACGAGAATCCGATTTTCAACCTTCGCTATAATTCTCAGCGTAATTTCATCGTCCGCGGCCTGCGTCATATGTTTGGTCGAGAGCTGGTGTCGGTGGAATCAGTTGAGGTGCGTCATCGGTCGTTTGGATCGCTCGGCATCGAGCCAGAACTCACTGTTACCAAAGACGGTCTTTTGACCATCGAAATTCCTGATGCTTCGCTCAAAAACATGCGTCCAGGAGCATACGAGATCACTCTTACACTCAACGAGGGAGGACGAGAATTCACTGACACTTTTGATTTCCAGTGGGGAATCTTGACCATGAACCCGAATAAGTCTGAGTACCAAACGGGAGAGACGGCACATATTTCAATCGGAGCGTTGACGCCAAATGGTCATACGATCTGTGAAGCGGCTCTCGATCTCTATGTGACCGACCCGACAGGGATAATCTCTCGCTACGCTGTGAATCCATCGGGTCAGTGTAACGGTAACAATGTGGTCGATGTGCCTGATTTCAGTGCACTGGTACCGGTAGTTGAACCTGGTGTTTATGAATTATACCTAGAGCGTCTAGATGATGCTGGTGCGGTGCTTGGTTTTACTACTGATACATTTAACTCTGTTACAAATCAAGAGTTGTCAATCGAGCGCACTGGTCCAACTCGTATCTATCCACCAGCACCGTATCCGATGACGTTGACCGTTTCAACGACTAAATCATTTATCGGTACACTCACTGAAACCGTACCAGCTAGCTTTGGTATTTATGATACTGACGCGTACATTGTTTCAGACGGTGTGTGGCAGACACTGACCTGGGATCTTTCTATCCTCGGCGCTGGTAAGGAGAGTGTGAGCTATCGCTTTGATGCCCCAGACATTTCACCGTATCTATTTACACTCGGTCCGGCACGACTCGATACTGAGAGAGTTGCTCCAGCCGACATACCAAACGCCTCGACTTCGGCTACAAGCTCACCAGGGATTTCTTCTCCAGGTACGAACGTATTCATCGAACATCGCCGCTGGCAGATCGCTTCTGACGCGGTAGGTAAGATGTTGCTTTTCTGGCCAGACGGAGCGACCGTACCGGCCGGTTGGCTGTGTGTGTCGTGTACTTCTGGCGAGCCATTCTTCCAGCGTTTTGTCATGGGTAGCTCAACCTACAATACTACTGGTGGTGCAGCTACACATACTCATACTGCAACTGGCTCGGTGCTTGCTACTTCAGACATCACAACTGAAAACACGGGATCAGGTGTAATCGCAATCGGTACGCACACCCATACGTATACTCCTACGATTAGTGCCGTTTCTAATTTGCCAGCATACCGACAGTTACGAGTGATCCGCTACGATGCTGCAGCAGGGGAACCACCAACTATTCCAGCCGGCGCGATTGGCGTCTTTGATGTTGCCTCTTCCTCGCTACCAAGTGGCTGGAATCGTTATGCAGCGCAAGATGGTCGGTACATTTATGGTGAAAACACGCCAGGTACAACTGGAGGATCAAATACTCATACTCACACCATTACTGGTACAGTCGATGCTGCTTCAGGAGGAAGCTACCAGAGTCGCGGCCCTGACGCTGCGAACGGTTCATCGCCAACTCATACGCACACGGTGAGTAGTAGTACGGGCAGTGTTTCAAACGAACCACCATACATAGAGGTTTTGCTTGGACAGATCACTAGTGATGCAGTGCCGCCAAACGGTCTCATTGCTATGTGGGATGAGGCAGTCGATAGTGGTTGGCTAGATGTTTCTTCTGGTCCTACTGATCCATTCAATCAACGTTTTCTTAAAGCCTCGACCACATATGGCGGCACCAACGACACTCGTTCACATGCGCACAGTAATGTGACGGGACTCACGTCGTCTGTACCGAGTGTTACTGTCACTACGGCTCGTGCTGGCTCGGGTGGTGCAAGTGATGTGCACACGCACTCCGTTTCGGTTACTGATTTTTCTATCAGTGATCATCTACCACCGTATCTCACGGTAGTCTTTGGGAAACGACAAGGAAATGATCCTGTGTATCAGCAAGTGTCTTCACGTTGGTATACCAACACCAACGCAGAGACACCAACTGATGCGTGGCCAAGTGGCGCACTTAATCTTATTGAACGTGAGCCGATCACTGCAACGAGTACTCCGGTCAAGGATGGGGATGAAGTTCGATTACGTCTTAATGTTGGGGTGTTAAATGCGACCTCGACGGTTGGCAGTAGTTTTAAATTGCAGTACGCAGCAGCTGCGGTGTGTAGCACGGCAACTGGCTGGGCAGATGTTGGTGATACGGCTTCAACGACTCTGTGGCGTGGCTATAACAATACCTCGGTAAATGATCATGTGACACTGTCGACTTTACTCTTGAGTTCTTCAACAGTTACCGCAACGTATGAAGAAAATGGATACGCGACCAGTACCCCAAACAATATTCCTGTCGCTGGGTATGGTGAGTGGGATTTTGTCTTGCAGCAAAATGGCGCACTAGCGGGCACTAACTACTGTTTCCGTTTAGTAGAGAATGATGGAACAGCTTTCCTTTCCTATACACATTATCCGCAGCTTTACACCAACGAAGCGCCGGCTGCTCCAGCGCTCCAAAAATTATTTGATAACGAAAAAACGGCTTCTACCACCCCATGGTTCTACTTCCTTGCGACTGATGCTGAGGGTGAGAAGGTGCATTACGAGATTGAGATTGATAATGATTTTACCTTTGCTTCACCGGTTATTGATCGTAATACCATTTCTAATTCTGCAGAGTTTGAAAACCAAGTTCTCATTTCTGATAAGGCACCGTTTAGACAAGGTGAGTTGATTGAATTTATCCCTACCACCGCACTCAGTAACGGCACGACATACTATTGGCGTGTACGTGGCCAAGATCCAGAAGGGTCAGCTGATTGGGGTGAGTGGTCGACTATTCGAAGCTTTACTATCGATAATACTCTCGACGCGAGCGCTTGGTACCAGACTCAAGATGAACAGTTTGATACAAATATACTTGCTGGCGTACAGACAGGAAGCGATCAGATGGTGCTTATCAGTGGTTCTTCAACTGGTTCGATGATCAGTACACCGATTGATTTCACTGATGGTGATCGTGGTACTGCGTGGGATAGCTTAGTGTTTGCTGATACGGAAACCACTGGCTCGATCTCATACCAAATTCAGTATCTCGATAACACAAGTACGTGGACACTCGTTCCAGAGAGTGCGCTCCCAGGAAACGGTACTGGCTTCGGCACATCACCGGTGTCACTGCTTGGACTTGATGTCGGAGTATACTCACAGTTGCGCATTATCGCGAACTTCACCAATACTGGCGGTTCACCATCACTACAAGATTGGACGCTATATTGGGGTTATCGAGTAGAGACTCCGATCATTGCAAAGCTTTTCCCGAATGAGCAAGTGGGTACTACCACGCCATCATTTGAATTCAGAACCAGTGATCCGCAAAGTGACAGTTTGACCTACCAAATACAATGGTCGCTAACCCCAGATTTCGCAGCATCAACGACTCGCTCATCTGATGTTGATCTTGGTTTTTCAAATATTGATGCTGGTGCTGATCTTGACCCGTTTAATTCGGATGACAGTATCCAATTTACACTTCAGTCTGCTGACGCGCTGACGGGTACGACTACCTACTGGTGGCGAGTACGCGCTAAGGACACGACCGGTGATAACGCGTGGTCATTTTGGACAGATGCACAAAGCTTTACTGTCATTCCAGGTACTGAGGTCTCTACTTGGTTCCAAACTACCGAGGAGCAATTTGCCAGTAACATTCTCTCTGGAACGATTGCTCTGGCCTCTGACGCGGTGTCAGTAGCTACTACCGCAAGTGAAGCGATGATCGTCTATGGTGAAGGAACCGAAACAGCGCCACGATACAGACAATGGGACGGTACGAATTTGAGTACGGAAAGCACGCTTCTCGATATTGGTGCGCCAACCAGATGGGCAGTCGTACGAGCTGCCACTACTCGGGAAGAATATGTAGCAGCAACTGTAGGAACAGATGCTGACGTGAATGTCCAAGTGTTTGCCACTGGGGAATGGGGAAATCAGGTAGAACTGACAACAAATGTTGGAAGTGTTGCTGCTCGTGGGATTGATGTCGCGTACGAGACAACTTCTGGTGATGCTTTGGTCGTCTACTGCGACGGAGATGCTGATCCTAGCTATTATCTATGGGACGGAACAAGTTGGACAAGTGGTGGCACCATTAATCTCGCGTCTACAAATAATTGTGAATGGATTAAACTAGCTTCAGATCCGGTTTCTAACGAGATCATCCTAATGGCCCGTGATTCAGATGGTACTGTAGCTACTTCCTATGAGTTACAAGTTTGGAACGGATCTGCGTGGGGTAACTCTACAACGCAGGGTGGTGCACGAAACAGCGCGTACGAAACCATGGCGCTTGGCTATGAAGCTAGTGGCGGTCAGGCGCTCTCAGTTTCTGGCGATGGTAACCCAATACGATTTGAATATAACAGTTGGAACGGTACCGCTTGGGCCGGTCTTACTACGAATACTACGATTACGGATAACCTGATCTGGGCTGAATTGAGCAATGATGATGGTACCGATAATATGGCGATGTGTTACGTCAACGAATCAACAAATATTGGAGCGATCCGTTGGAACGGTACTGCATGGACGGGACAAACTAATCTTGATACGGCTGGCAATTCTATTGCAGATCGCTCAGTTTCTTGTGTCTATGAAACTACAGCTGGTCGTGATGGTAACCTGCTTGCTGTCTATAGCGACACAACTAATGCCCGTTACCAGGTTTGGAATGGCACGACATGGTCAGCTGAGGCATCAATTGGTACGATTACAAGTGTGTCCACTATTCAGGCGATTCGAACGGGAGCAGGTAGTGTCCTTGGTCTATTTTACGATGATGTAAATGATCGTATCGACTTTTCAGCTTGGAACGGTACGACATGGAGTACAGCAGCAACGATCGAGGCAAATGGTTCAGTTGATGCGGCGCCATATGGACAACCATTCTTTGCTGCACCACGCAACGATGGTACTGAAGGTACCACCATTGTTAGCCCAGGTGTGGATTTCAACGCCGGAGTAGGACCATACTGGAAGACATTCTCATGGAACGATACTGTGCCGGGAACAAGTCAAATTCTATATCATTTGCAGTATCAGACGGCGACGGGCAGCTGGGCATTTATTCAGAATGCTGCCTTGCCGGGTAACGAAGTAGGAACGACGACTGGCCCGTTCGATCTTTCTGCTCTCGATACAAATACATACAATGTTATTCGACCGTATGCTGAACTTTCTTGTGACGGATCAGGAAACTGTCCTTCGATTGAAGATTGGAAGATCGAGTGGGCGGGTGGTATTACTATTTCAGGTGCCATCCAAGGATATGACCAATCAACAAACGTAACGAGCGGTACCGTCGCTGTGTCGGTCAATGGTGTTTTACAAACTGGAAAGACAGGTGCTGTTAGTGGCGGTACATGGAGCATTAGTAACGTTACGGTATTCCCTGGGGATGTGGTTTCAGTTTTTGTTACCGCAGCAGCGGATTCGAATGAAGCAGTGGCAATCGCTCGGTACGATGGGCAAGGAGATATGGATGGTTTGGTTTTGTACGAACGACATCTCACGCTTGGCTCGAATGATGCGACAACCACACCATTCACGAATGCTGACATTGGACTCTATGATTCCACAAACACGGAAGACGTATTTTTTGCTGTAACTACTGATACGCTTTCGGTCTGTGCTGCTGGTGACTGTACTGATGCTGAGTTGTTTATCAAATCGGGAGCATACTACACTCCGGGAGGACGTATCGTAACGCATGATTTTGAAAATAACGGTACTTTCACTGCCGGCTCATTCACGCACGAAATAAATGGATCTTGGGACAATAATGCGACAACGACCATGACTGGTTCAGCTGTTGTCTTTGCTGCCACTAGTACAACCGAGACGATTGATAGTACTGGGGCGGTAAGTGCAAGTTTCAACAATACTACCTTTGGTACTACGACGGGAAGTGGAGTATGGAATCTCCCTTCCGAACTAGATGTAAACGGCAATCTAACTGTGTCCCTCGGTACGTTGGCGCGCGGTTCAACTAGCATCACGATAGGTGGCAATTTGGTCACTGGCGCCAATGGATATTGGACCGGCATTGGCACTACGACTTTTGATGGTGGCACGGCTGCAACGTGGAATGATCAAAACACAACAAAACAAAATGTCGGGCGGGTGGTAATAGATGGTACTAGCAAGGCAGTCAGTTTGGCTGGCAATGTCGCGACTGAGTCTGTGACCATTGGTACCAATGACACCTTTGATGCTTCGACGGGTAGCTATGACATCATGGTCTATGACAGTTGGCTCAATCAAAACAATTTCGTAGCACGTAGTGGTGAAGTTATCTTTGCCGCAACTTCTAGTGGTAAGACCATCACGACAACAGGAGATGCGTTCTATGACTTGTCCTTCACTGGTGTAGGTGGCGGTTGGTCGTTCACCGAGTCGACGTTACTGGTGAATAATGATCTCACTATTGCGACCGGAACAGTGACATTACCAACCGCCACCACAACTATTGCTGGATCATTCAATGCAACTGGTGGTTCGTTTGCACATAATAATGGAACGCTGTACTTCACTTCGGCGGCGGCAGAAACAATCACCTTCAATGGCGGTTTATTCACCAACGTCGCCCACGATCTCACTTTTAATGGTGGTGGTAGCTGGACCGTGAATGATACTAATGCTACGAGCACTAACGATGTACGGGTGACTCAAGGTACGCTTAATTTCCCGACTGGCGTCTTCGCAATCGGCGGTACGCTGGTAGATGGTGGTGGTGTGTACACAGGCGGTGTAGGAACGGTACTTTTTTACAGCAGTGCAGCTGAGGTGCTTACTCCTGGTGGTTCGAGTTTTAATAATGTCACGTTTGCTGGCTCCGGTTCCTGGTCGTTCTCAGACTCAAACGTAGATGCAAATGGTGATTTGGTGGTACAGCAAGGAATACTCACTTTGCCAAATGGCGCCTTTACCTTGGGTGGCTCATATGACAACAATGCAACGGTTGTACCTGGTACTGGGGTGCTCACCTTTGATGCGGCGGGTACCGGTAGGACTGTCGATTTTGGTGCCTCGAGCTTGTATGACGTTGACTTTAATAGTGCGACTGGTGGTTGGACCGTCACCGCACCAGCTACGACAACACGCAATTTCTCTCTCACAAATACCGATACATGGACACTTGCGAGCGGACAAGTGCTTTCAGTTGCCGGTACGTTTAGTAATAGCGTGGGTGGTGCCTCTACTACCTGGACTGGTTCGGCACTCAGTCTAGAAGCTGGAAGCTATAGTCTCAATACCAAGACTAACAATGGAGACACTTACGAGACAGTGAGAATTGCAGCCGGCACAAACATAGCGATGTGGAATTCATCAGCTGCATCATATACGGTTGACGCTGCTGGCTCACTTTACTCACAAGACCATGCTGGAATCGATGGTGACCTATACATCTTTGGAGCGTATACAAGAGGTAGTGGCACAGAGTATTGGAGTTACACTCAAGACTTCGATGGCGCTAGTCTTTCTGGAAGTGAGCGTCAAGTTGATGTTCGCTTTGCCTCTGGTGCGAGTGCGACTTTTTCTGGGGCAACAGTTGAAGTAATCGGAACAAGTACTGCTTCTACAACGATCGCCAACCAGGGCGCTGGTACTTACGCTGTAAATGTTAGTGGAGGCACAACAACGGCGCAGTATTATGAGTTCGCTGATCTTGGTTTAACTGGTGTAACTCTTAGTAATGCGGTACAAGTTTCTGAGCTCAGTGACGGTTCCTATACGGTTGCTGCTCCAGGGGGCACAGCACTCACGCTTTCTTCAACAACCATCGATGCGAACCCAGGCAAGCAGATATTTAACGTTACTTTTGCTACGACAACAGTTATTACGGCAACAAACGTCACCCAAAATGATGGAGTACCGTCTTCGTTCTGGTGGTTCCGTGATGGCTACGGAAATCTCTACGGCGAGGGGTACGACAATGATACTGGCGATCCTGGTTCAGTGCGCTTTGATGATAGTTCACTGGTGATCACTATTGTTGGTACGGTGTACAGTGATGCGGGAACGACACCTATTGTCGGTGGTACTTGTGACGGAATCACTCCGGTAGTACGAGTAATGGTTGGTGGAGTGCTTGCTACAACAACCAGCTGTAGTAATGTCGATGGTTCATACACAGCCTCTGGTGTGGTAGTGATTGGTGATCCAACTGTTACTGTTTTCCTCAATGACGCTTCGGGTGGACAAAAGGGAAGTACAATCACTCGGACACCAACTGGAGACATCCTCGATATGGATATTTACACCAATCGTGTAATCGTTCGTAATGAAGATATTGATGCACTAACCATTGGAAACTTGGCTGCATATGATAGTAGTGATGATGCTGACTTACGCTTCAGTGCGGCAACCTCTACTAGTGTTGATAGTTTGAATGTGTTTGCTGGCAATGAGCTCTTTGTCTTTGCTTCGTCGACTTTTACACCAGGTGGGGTAGTGACGCTCGCGGCGAATACGGCCGCCAATAGTTACGATGGTACGTTGTATCTAGCTGGTGATGCGACGTTCAACGCACACAGTACCTCGACCGTAACGATTGGCGGCCGCCTCGAACTCGAAGCTGGTGCGGTCTTCAATGCCGCGAGCACGACCGTACTTATGAACGCCACAACGTCTGGCAAGAGTATCACTGCACCGAGTGAGATTATGTTCAATGAGCTCGTCTTCAATGGGGTGAGTGGCGGTTGGAATCTAGGGGCTGACATTCGCGTGAATGGTGATATGACCATCACAGCTGGTACGGTCACTGGTACTGGTGATATCTATCTGCCAAACGGTTCGCTCTACGGTAATGGTGTGCTTTCACTTGGTGCTGGTACAACCACGCTCGCGGCCGCTAATTCACTTGGTGGCAATAGTGCTTGGACCTTCTATGATCTTGAACTTGGAGACACGCTCCAGGTCGGTACTACCACACCACTTTTCACTAGTACCACCACCGTCTCTGGTCGTCTTACTATCAATGCTGCTCATTATCTTGATGCTGGTAATACAAGTTGGGATCTCTCTGGAGCCGGCATCGTCTTTGTAGAGAATGGCACTTTTATCGAAGATACCAGCACGATCCGCTACAGTGGCGCCGGCGCCAGTGTGCTCGCTACTCAATATTACAACTTAGACATCAACGCTGGTGCCAGCTCACAAACCTACATCGCGACTGGTCTTGGACTTATCGTCGATAATGATCTCACGATTGGTGGTGACGCCGCATCAACATTCGATCTCGCTACCAACGATCCGCTGCTCGATGTCAATGGTGATGTGATCATTCACAGTAATGGCACTTTGGCTGCAAGCGATACGGGCACGTTCACCATTGCGGGGAGTTATGATAATAATGGTGTTTTTACCAGTAACTCTGGAACAACTACTTTCGATGGTTCAGGTGCAACCACAATCGCTGCGGGAAGTAGCAGTTTTGGTTCGGTGCTTGTCAATGGGACTGGCAACGTGACCGTGAGTGAGCATGCAACGGCAACCAGCAACTTCACGTTAAATGCCGCCAATACCTTCACAGTCTCGAGTGGTCAGTCACTCGCGATCGGCACAAAATTCTTTAATGCGATTGGTGGTGCAGCGACCACTTGGACTGATTCGACCCTTCGTCTTTACGGTGGTGGTAACTACAGTATCAATGTCGCAACTACCAGCGACACGTACGCTACGCTAGATATTGAAGGCACGACGCAGATACGCATGTGGAATTCTGATGCTGCTACCTACGATGTTGCTTCAACCGGTTCGCTGTACTCACAAGACCATGCCAGTGTTGATGGTGATCTGTATATCTGGGGTGCGTACAACCAAACTAATGCCAACGATTACTGGAGCTATGTGACTGACTTCGATGGTGCCGCACTAGGCAGCCCACGCAAGGTCGATGTGTACCTTGCCTCGGGTGCGAGTGTGACCGTGACTGGTGGCACCTTTGCAGTATTCGGCGGCACCACGGCATCAACAACAATCCAGAATCAGGGTTCTGGCTCATATGGAATCGTTGTTGGTGGCAATGCGTCGTCTTCGTTTGAATATGCAGAGACGCGTGATATGAACAGCGCTGGCCTTACTTTTACTGGCGGAGCCAAGGTCAACAAACTCTCCTACAATGATTTTTCTGTTTCGCAAAACGGCGGCACCACAATTATGATCGGTGGCACTGTCATCACTGCCAATCCAGCTAAAAACTTTACTAATAATCGGTTTTGGCTTGATGGTGTTGGTAGCGGCTTCAACGTGACAGCGACGGGTACTAGCGTCAGTTCATGGCGTTTCGTGAATCATTACGGTGACATTGACGGTGAGTCATTTGATGTAGATCCAAACGGCGACCCAGGCTACGTCGCGTGGGATAATTCTGCCGCTCTTATCACCATTTCAGGTAATGTGTACAGCGACGAGGGTTCGACTGTTTCGGGCGTTTGTGACGGAACGACAGGCAATATTCGTCTGGTGGTGGCTGGACTTTCGTCTGCTACCTCAAGTTGTAATGCTAGTACCGGCTACTACCAATTCACTAATGTTGCGTACGGCCCGACCGATCCGTTGATTGTCTACATTGACGGGGAAACCGAAAAGGGAACTTCAGTCACTAAGGAACCAGTTTCTAACATCAACGATCTTCATGTTTATGAAAATCGAATTATCGTTCGACACGAAAATACCGATCCAATGACGGTCGCTGACATGGCAGTTTACGATTCATCAGATGATGCAGATGTTCCATTTACTGCAGTAGATTCTGGTACGGACACACTGACGCTTCCAACTAATCGTAAATTACTCGTCTGGACCAATAAGGAATTTGCACCAAATGGTAATGTCACGGTCAGTGGTGGTGGAGCCGGTGCAGCCTACGATGGCACTCTTGAGCTTCAAACTGGCGCGACTTGGTCTGGCTCGGGAGCTGAATCGCTAGATATTGGTGGTAGCTTACTGGCTGGTTCTGGTGCAGCTTTTGTGTCTGCAAACAATGGTACGACAACATTTACTACGACTGGCGCTAATCGTACTATCGACCTCAATGCCGCTGATCTCAATAATGCTGCCTTTACCGGAAGTGGCAGCTGGACGGTTACTGACACAACATTTACCGTTGGTGGCAATTTTACGCAAACTAATGGTGTCCTCACTTTCCCTACCGCAACGACAACTTTCGGTGGTTCATTACAGGTTAGCGGTGGTAGCTTTAATTCAAATAACGGAATCACCCTCTTTAACGGTAGTGGTGCTCAGGTGATTGCACTGGCTGGTTCTTCGCTGGCAGCGGTGCAGTTCGTGAGTGGTAATTACAGTTTTAGCGATACGGCAGCGACTACTACCAAGTCGATTACTATCTTGGGTGGAACAGTAACACTCCCAAGTGGTACGCTCACTGTTGGTGGAGACTTCGAAAACGTTGCAGGCGTTATCGCACACAACACGAATGAACTTATCATGACGAGCACAACTATCGCACTCGTGCAGGCGTCTAGTTCAGACTTATACAGTGTTCGCTTTACTGGCGGTGGTGCCTATGAATTTACCGATGATAGCATCGCGTTACTTGGTAGTCTTACAATTGATGCTGGAGCGGTGCAGCTGGCTTCGGGTACGCTTTCAATCGGTGGCACCTTTGACGCTGCTGGTGGCACATTTGATCACGCCACTGGTACGATCCTTTTCAATTCAGCCGATGGGGGAGAGTTCGTCGATGCTGGTGTTAGTCCTTTCTATAATGTTTCATTTAGTGCACCCGCAGGCGGATACACGCTTGTGAGTGACGCTACGACTACCAATCACTTCACCCTGTCAGCTGTGAACAGTTTCACCACCCTTAGTGGTACGACGCTGGTTGTACAAGGAGTCTTCCTCAATCAGGTTGGTGGTGCTAATACCAACTGGGCTGGTAGCACCCTAGTGCTTGATGGAGCAAATGCATACACAGTAAATACTAAAATCGCTGGCGGTGATCAGTACGATACGCTTATCGTTGGTGAAAATAGTGACATTCGATTCTGGAATTCGGCAGCTACTACGACTACAGTTAATCAAAGTGCTTCAGTGTACTCACAAGATCACGCTAGTGCTAACGGTAGCCTTTACATTTTTGGTGATTTCCATATAGGGACTACAACTGAATACTGGAGTTATGCGACTGATTTTGATGGTTCCTCACTTACTGGTAGTGAACGATTAGTAACTGTTGCACATGCAACCAACGCCACGACGTCAGTTGATGGTGGTACGCTTCGAATAGTTGGTATTACTGGGAATGAGACGACAATCACTAATCAGGGTACTGGCACCTATGCACTCAATGTTTCGGCTGGTACCTTGTTGGCACAATATTACAAATTCCGAAATCTTAATATTGAGGGACTTGCTCTCACAGGAACTCCCGTCATATCATCACTTGCATACGGAGATTTCGAATTGGCAGTATCAGGAGGCACACTCATGACAGTGGCATCAACCACACTCAACGCAAACGCCTCAATGGTATTCACAGGAAATCGTTTTGCTACTACCACCGCGATCACTGGTTACAACGTAACATTAGTTGGTTCAACGAGTAATGCGTGGACTTTTGTCTCACATACAGGCAACTTAGATGGAGAAGATTTCGACGCTGATGGTGTGACAGCTTGTGGTTCGATCCGCTGGAGTGACAGTGCGTGTCTTCTTACCCAGCAGACGAACTATCGCTGGCGCAATGATGATGGGGGGCTCGGAGTACCAAATAATGAGTGGTATGACGCAAGCTGGGACGCCCGCACATTTATTCGTGTAAGAAATGTTGATGCTACGAGCTATACTGATGCGGTGGTGAAAGTACCGGTTACTTACGATAGTGACATGCAAGCAGACTTTGATGACCTTCGTTTCACTGCAGGCGATGGAACAACAGTGCTTTCACACTGGCTTGGTTCTTCAACGGATAGTATTGCAGCTGAAGTTTGGGTAAAGATCCCTACGCTTGCTGCTGAGAGTACGACAAACATCTTCATGTACTACAACAATCCGTCTGCTACGACGATCAGCTCGAGTACGGCAGTCTTTATTGCTGCTGACGATTTTGAAACTGGTTCACTTGCTGCCTACAGTGGTCAGACGAGTCTCTTTACCGTCGGTACCACTTTCGCCAATGACGGTGTGTATGGGCTCGATAACAGCGGTGATGAAAGTGGCAGAGCTAATACTGGTGGTATCTATCGTTTCGATCAGGTGGTTGGCCAAGGGGAAACTTTCCGCTACGCTCAATATGTCGATACTGTCGCAGGTTCTGGCGATGAAACCTGTACACTTTTCGGTGTTCAGTCACCTGGTTCCACCAACGAAAATTATGCAGTCTGTATTGAGCAATTCGGAACAGATCGTCTATCGTTGGTCCGTGATGCGATCGATAATGACACCTCAGGTGTGGTTTTGGCTTCCACGACAGTGAGTTACGCAACGGGTTGGTATACCGTGGAGGTTGATTGGGGAATTGACGACAGTTTCTTAGTCTCGCTATATGATGCCTCAGGGACTTTAGTTGCGACAACTTCCGCTACCGATAGTAATTATTCTACTGGTGGTATTGGATTTACTTACTGGTTTCATTACGGTGGTTGGGATAGTGTCAGCTCTCGCCCAACATTAACAACGGAACCAACAATACTGCTTGGTGTAGAGCAGACTGATGGAGGCGCAACCTGGAAAGCAGCGCAAAACACTGCTGCTACTTATGATACGAGTGATGTTGCTCGACTGCGCTTCGCGATTGAAAATACCGGTCTTGCCATTGTTGATCAACAATTCCTTCTTGAGTATGCATCGATGGACAGCGCTCCAAGTTGTGAAGCGGTCGATCCAACTGCCTATATTTCAGTACCTGTACAGGCAAGTTGTGGTACTGCTCCAGTGTGTATGCAATCGTCCACGCTCATTACCAATGGTGCAGGAACGATTGATCTTCTGACTGGGGTGGAAGGAGTGTTTGTTCCTGGCGAAGCTCGCGAAGATCCAACAAATATCACTAGCGCGATCGATATCGATCAGAATCAATACACTGAACTGGAATACGCAATCACTCCGACCACAAACGTTACTGATGAAAACCTTTGTTTCCGAGTTACCGATAATGGTGCTGAATACGATACGTATCTCCAGGTGGCTCAAATGAATCTGCGCTTCGTGCCGGTGGTCAGTACGATCACTTTGAATGATGGTCAACCGATCTCGCTCTTGCCAGGAACTACCACTAGGGTTTATGCGACAGGTACCGTAAGTGATCTTAATGGCTATGCAGATTTGGTGTACGCGACTTCAACTATCTATCGTGGTGGTGTTGCTGGTGGAGCATCGTGTACACCAAACAATAACAACTGTTACGTTTCTACGACAGAAACAGCGGCTTGTTCGTTTGTCGATTGTTTGGGTGAAAGTTGCACGGTCGAGTGTTTCGCTGATATTTATTTCCACGCTGACCCAACCGATGCTGGTGATTACGTGGGACAAGAATGGTTTGCTTTTGTTGAAGTAGAGGACGCTACTGCTGGGTATGATTTTGCAACCTCACCTGGAGTGACCCT
This sequence comes from Candidatus Elulimicrobium sp., assembly GCA_022730015.1. Taxonomy (GTDB): domain Bacteria; phylum Patescibacteriota; class Minisyncoccia; order Phycocordibacterales; family UBA918; genus OLB19. The sequence goes on from DZBU01000001.1 coordinate 18,328, forward strand.
GAGCACTCTCCGAGCGATCGAAGTAAATGGTGCGATCGACTATGGTGCACTCGCGGTGAATGCTGATACTGGATCGTACAATGCATCAACATCGATTTTAAATCTTGGTAATGTGGGAATCGATATTGAAATCACAGGTACTGATCTTTCGGACGGTCTCTCATCGGTTATTCCGGTTGATAAGCAAAAGTTCGCTACCTCTACCTTTACGTACTCAGCCTGTGGTGCAAGTTGTGAATTGCTTTCAAGTACAACTCCAGTCTCGATTGATGTCGATCTTGGTAAACCAGCGACTGATAATCCACCAATTTCTGATGATGTCTATTGGGGTATCGCGGTACCGATCGGTGTCAGTAGTGTGCCTCACCAAGGAATTAACGTCTTTACGCCAGTCACACCGTAAGTAATGGTATGATTACTGATAAATAGTATGCAGCAGTTCATCAGCTTCGTTTCTCTTGTGATTCTTGTTTTTACTAATCAGCCAGGTTTTTTGTTTGCACAAACAACAGACAAGGAAGCTCCAGATATCACCAACGTCGAGGTCTCACAAGTTTCCGAGACTAGTGTCACCGTCACTTGGGAGACCGACGAATCTTCAGATTCAACGGTTAACTATGGTTTACAGCCTGACTACGGTATCGTCCGCATACCGGTTGCTGATCGAACACAGCACTCCATCACGCTAGATCGGCTAGAACCTGGACGAGTCTATTATTTCCGTGTGGTGTCTGCCGACGATAGTGGTAACCAAGGAATTTCAGCTGATTATCGAGTACAGACATCAGGTACACCGCAGACTGGTGAGGGAAGTGGTACAGGGCAGTCAACGGCTCAGGGGCAAGGACAGGGAGCAATGGCTGGTGATGGTAGTAGTAGCCAAACTCAATCTGAAACGGAATCAACGACCAGCTCACAATCACAGTCTCAAACTCAAACGACACAAGAGATCGTTGAACAGATCAATCAAATCACTGATCCGCAGCAGCTTAAAGAGATCGTCAACGAAACCGTAAAAGCGATTCAGGGTATTACAGAGGACCTTACTATTGTTGGTCCTCCAACCGTTATTCCAGAGACAACTACTGCGCTTGTACGCTGGACAACTGATCGAGAGGCGTCATCTAAAGTCATCTTTTCTCCATCGCGTGGTTTTGATGGAGCAACTTTTGCATACGCACAGGAATCAACACAAGGAAACACTACTGATCATGAGGTGCAACTGATCGGACTGTCTGCCTTTACTGATTACAGTTTTAAAGTGATTTCAACCGATACCTACGGTATTACGGGTGAAAGTCGCACGTTCACCTTTCAGACAAAAGCCACCATGCCAGAAATTCGAAATTTGCGAGTGCTAAAAGTGGAAGAAGATGCAGCTACCTTGGCCTGGGATACAAACGTACCAACCAAAGCCTTGATTGAGTATCAAGATCAAACTACTGGAGAACAGCAATCAGTGGGAAGACCAACCCTTGCAACCACGCACCAGATGCGTCTGTCTAACCTAACGCTTGGTACACGTTACGTTGCTTTCGTGACTGCTGAAAACTCAGGTGGTGACCGAGTGCGAAGTCAACCGGTCCAGTTCATTACAGTTCGTGACACCGCAGCGCCGATCATTACTAACGTGACCAATGAATCAACTCTTTTCCCGGGTGGAGAATCACGTATTCAAACTATCGTGGCGTGGGACACCGACGAATCATCGTCGTGTCTGATGACTTATCAGGAAGGTGTCGCAGGAGGTACTGAAGCGTACACGATTGAAAAAGAACAAATATCATATAACACGAAACACGTTGAAGTGATTGTCGATTTTGCACCGGCAACGGTATACCAGTTTTATCTAACTTGTACCGATGAGGCAGGAAATGCGGTAAAGTCAGAGAATTTTGTGCTGTTCACTCCGATTCAAGAGAAGAACATCATTGACTTGATCCTAGAAAACTTCCAAAGCACATTTGGGTGGGTTAAAAATATCGGAGGCTAAGCAGACTACATCTGTGGATGGAAGAGAGTGATATTTGTGTGGGCGATGCAATAATAGGGTAATGGCAAAACCACTCATTGTTGCTCGTGATCTTTCGATCATCTATAACAAAGGAAAATCAAATGAGTTTAAAGCCCTGCAGGGTGTAAATACTGATATCTATGAAGGTGAATACATCATTTTGTTCGGCCCGTCTGGTTGTGGCAAGTCGACACTTATGTACTCCATTCAAGGGTCACTTCCACCTGGTGAAGGGACACTCCTGATTAAGGGTGACGATGTGTATTCATATCCGCCGTCAGAGCGCGTGTATTTTCAACGATATGTGATGGGAATTATTTTCCAATCTTTCAATCTTATCGGTTCGCTTTCCGTACTCGACAACGTTGCGCTACCGATGATCTTTTGTGATACCGACAAGACCACGCGCAACCGTCGCGCGCAATCACTGCTTGATCGATTTGGGGTAGGACATGTTTCTCACAAACTTCCGGCTATGCTTTCGGGGGGTCAGCAGCAGCGTGTGTCAGTAGCTCGGTCGATGGTTAACGATCCAAAGATCCTTCTGGCTGACGAACCAACTGGAAACCTGGACTCAGTTTCAACGCAACAGGTAATGGATAAGATTGATGAGATAAATACGTTCGATCGTCGAACTATTATTATGGTGTCTCACAACGCTGCTCACTTGAGTTACGCACACCGAGTATATTATTTGAAGGATGGTTTTATTGTCCGTGAGGTTGTTAATCCACAGCGCAAACAGATCAAACCAGTGCGCGAAGGTGAAACCATTGTGACAGAGCTTGAGCAGCTTGCTCGACTGTATCCTTATGACTCAGTGGAGACTTTACGAGTAAAGAGCATGGTAAATTTCCTGACTCAGGAGTTCACATTTGATCAGATCATTCGTATTGAACGAGCGATTGGGTTGTTTATTCAGGGACGAGTTGACCGAGATAGTCTGATCAAAAGTTTGATTCTATCACCGGAACGCGGGGGAGTTGGTATCTCAGAGCGTGAAGCGAGGGCGATGGCAACCACGGCCGAAAAAATGATTGATCGTTCGGCTGACATCAAGCGTTTTCGTGCTCGTAAAGACAACGACAATATTTTCTTCAGTCAGCACAAACTAGCAGAACGAATGCGAGACCATTTGGTACACGAGTTCAGGATCAAGCTCACAAAAGAACAGGATGAAAACTTGATTGAACTCATTGCTGATCGCGTGACCGGTGTGGTCACTCAAGAAGAATTAAACGAACGTCTTGCAAAAGGGGTGCGAGCTCGCGGTTTGGCTTTGAGTGAAAAAGAGGCTGATACGATGACTCGTTATTTCGAGAAAATCATCGCCCAGGGAGTAGATGTGAGTTACAAGAATTAATTATTGCGCTGGTGTGCGATAATGGATGAGTGAGAGTGCAAGATCTAGCACAACTTTCGACACGTATGTTCAAAACCAACCCGCTACGAACGTGGTTGACGATTTTAGGTATGGGCGTTGGTACAGGAGCAGTGGTTGTTTTGGTAGGGCTGGGGTTCGGTTTGCAGCAGATCATTCTAGAGCAGATCGTGTTCGGTGAGACACTGCTTTCGCTGGGGGTATCGTCGACCGGTGCTCAGGGGTTGCGACTAACTCCCGAGACAGTCGCTGAATTTGAAGCACAGGATGCAGTTCTTGATGCGGCGCCGCTCGCACGTTTCCCTGCGCTTGTCACCTATAAGGGTCTTACTGGAAACGTGTTCGTGCAAGGTGTCGAGCCACCGTATTTGCGCTTCGCTGGGGTGACAGCGGAAGCTGGGGATGTGTTTACTGACGATGATGCCGGTGACACTTCCAGTATCATGCTTTCTCCAGCGGTCTTAAAACTTTTTGGTATTGCTGATGAGGAGGTTGCTAATTTTATTGGTCAAAAAGTATCCTTGCGACTTCTAGTGCCTGCCAATGACGGTACAGACAATGTCAATGAAATTCCAATTGATAAAGAGTACGTAGTCCGTGGTATTACCAAGGAACAGGGAGTTCTTAATGTCATGATGATGCTTCCTGAGCTTCGTAATTATGTTGCTGTTAATGAATACGAGCGGATCCAGGTACGAGTTGATTCAAATGAAAATCTACCGTTGGTTGAAAAAGCATTGATAGAGGAAGGGTATCGAGTATCCGCACTGTCAAAAACTGTTGAGCAAGCGTCAAAAATATTCCAAGGAATCCAGATCGTCTTGGCGACTTTTGGTGGTATCGCACTCATTGTGTCAGCGATCGGTATGTTCAACACGATGACCGTGACCTTGCTCGAGCGCACTAAAGAAATCGGTATTATGCGCACGATCGGTGCTTCTCCCAATGACGTAAAGTACCTGTTCGTTTCAGAATCGATCGTGGTGGGTTTTTTGGGAGGAGTGAGTGGTATTCTGATGGGGCTTACTATTGGAATTACAGTTAATTTGTTTTTGAATTTTATTGCCGGTCAATTCGGGGGACAGGCAGTAAAATTATTTTCATTTCCACTCGATTTCCTAACTTTTATTGCGCTCTTTTCAGCTGGAGTTGGTTATCTTACCGGGGTCTTTCCAGCCCGTCGAGCCTCAAAACTCAATCCGCTTGATGCTATCAAGTATGAATAGACATGAATATCCCTGTGTATAAATAGGTAAAATCATGTGTATAACTTGGTAATTACTCTCGCGCACCCTGTAAAATATGTATAAAGCTAATTAGTTATTTATTATGTCGTACAACAACGAGAATCTGCCGCACTACGTTCGAACAGCAGGAAAGATAACCATGATCACTGCCGTCGCAGGACTCCTGGTGTTCTTGTTTGCCTTCGTTTTTGATATTGGTACTCAGGAGCTCAATCGTGTCTCAGCTCAAACAGCCACCACGACACTGACCGTGCTCAACACTCCTCCGGCATTCACTCTTAATCCGTATGAAGTTATTGAATCCTCGACATCAACTCCAACAAACTCAGGGAGCGTCATTCAATGGTCTGCGATAGGTACAGATGCCAACGGTGCTGACTATTGGCTTCTGATCTGTAGCACAAGCGCTGTACCGACTCCCAATGCATCAGCAGCTCCGACCTGTGGTGCTGGTGCAGTGCAGTGGGGTGTCTCTGCACAAACGACAAGTGGAGCTCTCGCTACTGTTTCGACTACTACCCAGCAGTGGGGAGTTGGTCAGTTTGCAGAAGTGAATGTATGGTACGCATATGTTTGTGACGGTGACGCAGTAGACCCACGTTGTATCATTACACCAGAGCAGGGTGATTACGCGACAAGCTCTTCACCATTTAATATCAACAATCGTCCGGTGCTTGCCAACTTTGTCAATGACGGACCAGTAGACCCAGCCGGAGTATTGAATTTCTCCTCAACATCAAGCGACCCTGACACAGCGGGTGGTGAAGACGACATACTCCTTGTAGTTTGTGGAACAAACACTGATTACAATGCAACCACTAACACCTGTAACAGTAACTTCATTGCATCGACAACAATCAGTATGACTAGTGACGCGAGTGCGACCTACACCCTAGCGTCAATCGTTCGAGATGACACGTACGGAGCATACGGCTACATTGTTGACCAACACGGCCATGAAGCAACCGCAAACCCTCTCAATGCAGACTTTAACGTTAACAACGTTGCTCCGACTGTTCTTGGTGGTGATATAGACCTTAATGGAGGAGTGAATCTTTCTCTTTCAATTCCTGGTGGAGAAACTACCGGATTCACGCTTGGTTTTACAATTAGAGATGCCAATAGCTGTTTGAACGCTGCTTCTACAAGTGAGATAACTGCTTACGACGTTGCACTATTTAGATCTAGCTACGGAACTACCACCTGTAATGGTACCGGTGGATCATATGATCCAAACTACTGTTATCCAAATGGCATTGCTACAACAACATGGAATCTGTCGTGTGCACCTACTACTACTTGCGCAAGTCCGCTCCAAGATTACATGGATTACACTTGTACCTTCCCACTATGGTTCGTAGCTGATCCAACCGATCCAGGACCTAATACGCCAGCATTATTTGCAGGTGACAATTGGTCAGTCGGTATTGCTGGGGAAGATGACGACACCTTGGTTGGAGCGATGTCGACCACCTCTAGTCCAGTTGAGTTGGTAAGCTTTAGTGCAATTGATATCCTCGATGCGCAAATCGCCTACGGTGGGATTGAACCAGGAAACGATTCTGGAACCCTGTCCTCAACTTCTACTGCTCAAAACGTTGGTAATACCGGTCTTGATCAAGAAATCGTCGGTGAATCCATGTGTGGTACCTTCTCAGTTTCAAATGAATGTATTACCTCAGCAACTTCAACTATTCCGGAGGATCAACAAAAATTCTCGACTACGTCTCTCGCTTACGTAAGTCCGTTTGCCCAGATCCTTTCATCGACTACGCCAAACGAACTTGAACTTAACGTACCGAAGACAACATCAACATCAACTCCTAATGAGGGTACTACTTACTGGGGTATCGCAGTTCCGATCACCATTACTCTGGCTGGAAACTACCAAGGTCTCAACACCTTTACTGCGGTAACGGCAGAAGCAGCAAACTGGTAATTGCTTTCAAAAGCATATAGCACAACAACCATTGTTATTCGACAATGGTTGTTGCTTTTTATGCTCTTTTTTTCGATAATAAGGAAACATATACATGGTTAAAATCCTGCGTAATCTCCTGATGATTGTTCTTCTAATGCCAGTGCTTTTTGTGAGCCTTGGTGTCACAGAAGTATTTGCCGGTTTCGGAATTACGCCTCCTTATGTTAGTAATACTAGCCTGACTAGAAATTCTACTTACGAACAGCAAGTCCTTCTAGTTCGTAGTGAAACTAACATTTCGCAGAAAGCGGAAATTACTATTGATGCACCTGAGATACAAGATTGGATTCAAATTGTTGAAGGTGATGTCATCAAGATGCCTCGAGGTGAACAAAAGGTCCCAATGACCGTCCGTATCACGGTACCTGAGGATGCTGAATTCAAGGATTATAAAGGAGCTATCCGTATCAGAACACTTCCTGATGACGATCAGGTTGCGCCTGGTGCAGTTAGTATTTCTCTTGGTGCTCTGGTCGATATTGATCTGTCAGTCATTGATCGAAAGATCTTTGATTTTAGTGTGCGTAAGATCTCAGCTGCTGACCTCAATGAAGGACATAAGCTTTTCTGGTTGTTCTTCCCTGGAAAGATCAATTTCGATATGATGATTGAGAATACGGGTAACGTCGATATTGTTCCGAGTAAAGTAGAATTCCGTATCTTTGATCGAGCTGGGAAGGTGTTGCTCGAAGAAACAAAGAATATTGGTAAAATCAAAAAGATTAAACCGTACGCCACGGAAACGGTGACGGCAGAACTCCCAACCCGTTTACCCGCAGGTAGTTATGTGGCACGTTACCGAGTCTTCAACGGTGAGGATGTCAAACATGAAGGTGATATTAGTTTAAATATTCTTGCGGCGGGTACATTAGAGACTGCTAATTTCGGTTTTGCTGGACTCTCAATTGCTCATAAGGTATCAGTCTTGCTGCCTGTGTTTGCTCTTATCATTGCTGCAATCTATATCTGGCACATGCGTCGTCGATCATCAAGAAGGTAGTATGAGACTATTCTGGCTACTTTTTTTAGGCACTATGATAGTGACGCCAGAAGCCGTCACTGCCCAGACTAATTTATATTCTACGACCACCCTGACAGTCAGTATCTGTGGTAATGAAATCGTTGATGATGGTGAACAGTGTGATGTACTAGGAGAAACTGGCGTGTACAGTCAGACGATTGCTGGACGACAGTGTACGGTCTCCTGCATGTTTGGGCCCTATTGCGGAGACGGTATTCTGCAAACTCTTAACGAGGAAGAGTGTGACGATGGTAACAATGATAATTTAGACTTCTGTTCTGCCCTATGTAAGATCGAACCGGCCGGTTCCGGTGGTGGTGGTTCGTCAGGTGGTGGTTCTGGCGGCGGCGGGGGAAGCTCTCGCGATCTTGGGGATACTATCATTAGTGTAATTGGACGTGCGTATCCTTCGCGAACAATTAATTTTTTACTTGATACGGTTTCGGTCGGTTCCGTGCGTTCGAGTAGTGACGGACGCTTTGAATTTTCGACTGCTGCTTCGCCTGGTACTGCGACGCTTGGTATTTGGGCAACAGACGCTGATGGCAATCGTTCGATCACGCTCAACAATACCTTTGATATCACACAAGGTGCTATCACAAACCTTAACGGTATTATTCTTCCACCAACCCTACGTGTGCCGTCACAAAATATTGATCCAGGTGCGGTGCTCATTGTCTCTGGTGAGAGTGTGCCGAATGCCTCGGTTGAACTGCATGTTGATAATAGTGCGATAGTAGAAAGCGCCGCTGTTGGCGCGGATGGAAAATGGACCGTCTCACTTAATACCAGTCGTTTATCGATTGCGGAACATACGCTACGAGCACGCACTATAGTTGGCACCCCACCACTTACCACTACAAGTAGTTTCAGTTCGTCAATGCAACTATTTGTTGGTGTTGAAGGTCGTGCAACATCACCTTCTGACCTTAACCGAGACGGATCGGTCAATTTGATCGACTTTTCTATTATGATCTTTTGGTGGGGAACCAATGGTGGAGATTCTGATCCACCAGCTGACATAAATGGTAATGCTAGAGTCAGTCTTGAGGACTTTTCTATTCTACTGTTCAACTGGACTGGATGATGAAGTAAAAACAGCTGCCATGGCAGCTGTTTTGTGTATAAGTGACACATAAATTTCTTTCGGCATCGTACAATGAATGAGTATCTGCAAAGGAGGTAATCAATTAGTATTACTGCACGCGCTTTTTTAGCACGTGAGCACTTCAGCCGAGTGTGACTTTGTAGGTATACTTACAGTACGCATACATTAGAAGCGGAGTGGAGACCACTTCTAAGCACGATATTTCGTCTGAATCCTCACTATATAAATTCAGGCTGTAAGGTAATACAACGTAGATATGCACAGAGCGTCAAACACGTTCTCAGTGCTCCAAGCTACCGCAGCGATAGTTGCCATGGCCATCATTCTTTGGTCCCTTGGCATCTCATCGATCCGCTTCGCGGAAGCTGCAAATGTCACCTCATTTAGTGATACACTGTCGAGCTCAGCTCCGACAGTCGCATCAGACCACACCATTACGTTTACTACTCCTACTGGAGTAACAAACGGACAGACGATCACTGTTGATTTCTCAAATGGTCCATTTGTAGTCGGTTCAGTTGATTTTACTGATATCGACGTCGCAACAACCTCTGGTGAATTTACTCTAGCCGCTGACTGTGCAGGCACAGACATGGCTAGTGCAGCATTTGCTGGAACTCTTCTTACCATCACGATGTGTGCTGGTGACGGAGGTCTTATTGTTGCAAATGGAACTACTACCATTCAGATTGGTTTGAATGCAGCTGGCGGTAACGCTCAGCTCACAAATCCAGCTATTGGTTCTTACGAAATCAATTTGACCGCTGGTGCGTCTGACTCAGGTTCGACTCGAGTAGCAATCATCAGTACAGTTAACGTCACTGCTTCTGTTGATACCCTCTTTACCTTCTCGGTAACTGGTGTCGCAGGAAACCAAACAGTGAACGGAACTACTACTGGAGCTACTACTACAGCAACACTCATTCCATTTGGAGTGCTTGATGCTGGCGTAGCTAGTACTGCTGCTCAAGATCTTTCCATTGTCACAAACGCACGAAATGGTTTCGTCGTTACTGTGACTGCAGACGGGCAGCTCGATTCATCAACCGGTGCTGACATTGATGGTTTCCGTAATGGAAACTACGCTGCAACACCAGTTGCGTGGGAAGGACCAAGTTCTGCAGTTGGCTCAGAAGAGACGTATGGTCACTGGGGTCTAACCTCAGACGATACTGACCACTTCGCAGCCACACAGACCTATGTGTCAGCCTCAACCACACCGGTTGAAGTGTTTACACACTCGGGTCCGACAGATGGAACAACTACCGGCCAGGGTACTACCCGCGTCGGATACACCGTACAAATCGGCTCGCTTCAAGAAGCAGCTGATGACTACACTGCTACGCTGACATACGTAGCAACGCCAGTTTTTTAAAAAATTGGCTCCAAGCTTGGAGTAAAACAAAAAACCCTATCTCCCACCACGAGACGGGTTTTTTGTATGTGTACAGGACAGCGAGGAGACGTTAATCCACTGCTATACTAGTATCATGAAATGGAACCTTACCTTTTTATCGCTGCTTTTTTTTGGGTTTGTAATTACGACACTTCCGCAGACAGTGACTGCTGCTTCACTCTATATTGATCCAGCGACCAGTGTCGTCAATCGTGGCGACTCGATTACCCTGGCAGTTCGCCTCGATACTGACGAGGAAAATGGTGAATGTGTAAACACTGTTGACGGAACCATAAAATATTCAGAAAACATTGAAGCAGTAGATACTTCAATTGGTGATTCTATATTTCGTTTGTGGATAGAAGCGCCCACTATTAATCCTGCCGATCGTACGATTACTTTTGCTGGGGGGATACCAAATGGTTACTGTGGTCGAGTCGCTGGAGATCCACGTTTGACCAATGTGCTATTTGAGATTGTTTTGCAGTCACCAGGCTTTTCAGTGGGAAGCGGAGGAACAACGGCTACGATCGATTTTGCTCCAGAAAGCTCAGCGCTTTTAAATGATGGGTTTGGTACTAAAGCTGAGCTCGTAACGTATCCTGCGAAAATTGAGCTTGATCCGCGACCTGGTACATCGCTACAAAATCCGTGGCGTGAAGAAGTGTTGACTGACAGTGTTCCACCAGAAGAATTTGTTATAAGCCTTCAGTTAAAAGGTGAAGTAAATGCTGATAAGCACTACATCACCTTTAGTACAAATGATAAACAAACTGGTATAGATCATTATGAAGTAATAGAAGAACCGCTGACACAGTTTGGCTCATTTCAGTGGGGGAGGGCGGATGCACCGTGGGTGATTGTAAATGAACCAGAAAATATAAGGTATGTTCTTAATGACCAGTCACTGAATAGTATCATTCGGGTTAAAGCGATCGACAAGGCTGGCAATGAGTATGTCGCAACGTTAATTCCAGATGATTCACTCCGAACAGTTTCAGGTGATCAGTTGCTCATCATCGTTGCTGGAGTTGGTGTTGTCATTTTGTTTGCTGTGATTGGATTAGTGGTCTGGTCACGAATACGAAATCGCCGCAAGACAATCGACGTTGCGTCTACAAAAAATGATGAGCAAGCATAAAAAATCATTATGAGCAGCACAACAAATAAACCACTACTTCAGATCACTCGTGCTGTTGCCGTGTTTGGGCTTTTGATTGCACTTTATTTAGGTGTTCCTAGTAATGCTGATGCTGCTTCACTAGGTTTGTCACCGAGTACTGGCGTTTATACTGCTAATGGAACATTCACTGCACGTGTCATTGTTAATACGGATGGAAAATCAGTTAATGCAGCTGAAGGAACACTCTCTTTTAACCCACGTGAATTGTCGGTTGTTTCAGTCAATCGATCTGGTTCCATCTTTAACCTCTGGGTGACCGAACCAACCTTTTCAAATAGCGCAGGTACTATTTCGTTCAGTGGGGGACTCCCGTCAGGGTACACGGGATCTGCCGGAACGATCATGAATGTCACTTTTCGAGCAGCCGGCGCGGGAACCGCTCGAGTAAATTTTAAAAATGGGTCAGTCTTAGCAAATGATGGGCGAGGGACCAATATTCTTACAACAATGAATGGCGGCAACTACACCATTCAGGCCCAAGCGACTACTCCTGTGCCGGAAGAAATTGAGTATGTAGCTCCTGCCAACACGCCAGCAGCTCCGCAGGTCACTTCTTCTACCCACCCGGATCAGGCCGCTTGGCACCAGATGAAGGAGGCAACACTTACCTGGAATGTTCCTGTCGGAGTTACTGCAGTTCGGACATTACTCGATCAAAATTCTACTTCGATCCCAACCAAAGTTTATGACGATCCGATCAGATCAATTACGTTATCTGACTTGCCTGAAGGTGTTTCTTATTTTCATATACAGTTCAAAAACGATGAAGGTTGGGGTAAGGTAACACATTACCGTCTCGCGGTTGATTCAGTGAAGCCGACCGCCATAGATATCAAGCTGGCCGCTGACGATCTTAGTAACCCACAGCAGTCACTCAAGATTACTGTTACTGATGAGACATCGGAAGTAACTAATTTTAAAGTTAAACTTGACGCAAGTGAACCGTTCGAATTTGTTGAAGAAACCGCTTCGTCAACGATTCCTCTGCCAGCGTTAGAGCCTGGATACCATGCAGTCATCGTAGAAGCGTTTGATAAGGCCGGAAACAGTATCGTGGGTACACATTCGTTTACGATCGAGGCGTTTGATCGACCACGATTTATTGAGTACCCACAGGAGATAAGCGAAGATGTCATCCCACTTATTAAAGGTCAAACTCGTCCAAATGCCCAGGTAGATATTTTTGTAACACCACTCGGCGCTGAGTCAGTGACATATTCGATAACTGCTAATGAGACTGGGGAATTCATCTTTATCCCAAGCGGACGTTTTACAACCGGTGTCTATGAGATTGCTGCTCAAGCAACTGATACCTTTGGAGCCAGAAGTGATATCTCCGAGTCGATTCGAATTGCGGTACAGCAACCTGGCTTTATTCGCATCGGTTCGCTGATCGTTAATGTGCTCTCGGTGCTTATACCGCTCATTGTCCTCGCTGCGATACTTATTATTGGTGTCTGGTATCTTATAGTCTATGCTCGACGATTCCGTCGACAGGTGACTGTAGAATCAATTGAGGCACTTGAGATGTTGCGTCGTGAGTTCACTGAACTCCAAACAACACTTTCTCATCAGGAGAACATTTTAGCTGATACTCGGACGGCAAAGAAGTTAACCAAAGCTGAATCAGCAATGATCGAAGCAATCGGTATTGCACTCAAATCTTCCCAGCAAAAAGTAGAAAAGGAAATCAAAGATATTACGGCACTGACTAATAAGAATAAGTAAATCATTATGAAGCCATCACAATTTTCAAAAAAAACAACGTTAACTATCGTAGGTATTGCTTCGGTGATTGTGATGTTGGGGATCGTTCTCGTTACTGTAATGGTAAATGCTCGTCTAGAATCTCTTGAGCAAAATATTAGACTTACCATTGCAGATCAGGAGTCAACTTTGGTTGCGATCGCAGAGATCACCGCACGCAACGGAGCGGATGTTGTCACGGAATCAGTCATAAAAGATTGTACGACAGCCGAACGAGGAGAATTTGATGATCTTCTTGGTCGACTCAATAGTGGTCTTTCACGAACTGAGCTTGTTACTCTTGAGCGTTTATTCGGTCGATGCGGATCATTCTACGCAGAGCGAAAAGCGATCATGGTTGCTCGTTTGTCGCGAGAGATCGAAGTGTATACGGCTTATGTGGCTCAGCTCAGTGCAATACGTAATGAGGATCTTCTGGTTAGTTTTAAAGTAGAACGCTGGGAGGCACTTGCTACCGAGGAGCGTAAACAAAGTCAGCTATTTGCTGAACTGGTGGCACTACAAGACCAAATTATTTCCACATTGCTCTCAGGTAAAAGCACTGCTTCACCTGAAATGCAAGAGATACTACAACAAGCACGCGAGACACAGGAAACGTTACTGGTCGCAAATAAGCAAACAGGAACTATCCGTGCAGAACTGATTTCATTGTAATCGCCATGGACACGATCCGTCGTCATATTCAATCGTATACAAAGGCTAGGACGGGGAGTGCCACTGTTCATTTTTTATACCCCACTTTTTTCATGACGGCGATCATCTTTGCCATCGCGGTCACGACTGGAAATGATGTCTCATATGTTCGCCTCGAAACTTCGGCGGCTACCGTTGAAGCTGGTAGCCGCTTCACTGTTGATGTGTATGCGTACGCTCATGTTCCGGTAAATGCCGTTGACATAACTTTACGCTTTGACTCCGCCGCGGTTGAGGTGCTAGAGGTTGATCGTGGACAGTCAGTGTTAACTATTTGGACAGAAGATCCAGTGATCGAAAAAGATAGGGTTATTCTCCGTGGGGGCACTTTTAGACGAGGGTTTATTAAAGAACATAAGATTGCCTCTATCGATCTAAAAGCAAAACAAACTGGTCAAAGTGACTTTAAAGCAACGGATGTCATGCTACTCGCGGGTGATGGAGCTGGTACCCCTGTCTCAGTGGCTGAAGCTCTCGATTCAGCGGTTAGCTTGTATATCTATGATGAAAATACTAGTCCCGAGAGTATCGGGGTGGATGTAAACGTCAAGATCCTTACTGATCTTGATGGTGACGGGAAGGTTACGCTTAAAGATATCAGCGCCTTCATGTCCTCATGGCATACAAAAGATAAAATGTATGATTTTAATGGCGATGGACGAATGAGTTTTCGTGATTTTTCGATAATTTTAGCTACTTTCTTTTTTTAGAGACTAACTCCTGTTGATAGTTTTACTCAAAAACCGTTTGGTCACCTGTTATTATTAGTTTGTGGTGTGCCTCGCCACAACAACGTACAACGTAGAGCGTATTCATTCTTGTAATGCGCTCGCAAAAACATTTTGGTACAAATCGGGGGAGCCACCATGCGTGGTTGTATTCTCTTGTGTTTAAAGGAAGATTCTCAGCGTTTGCTGTGGCTTTTTTGTTTTTGTCTTTTTTGATACAACCATTCCACCAAGCACTGGCCAACGAAGCGATTGAAGAAGTAGAAACTGAAGCTGTTTTGCCTGAAGAAGTTGCCGAGCAACTACCAAGTGTTGTTATTGAAGGAGAGACAGAGGAATTGACGACAGTTGATGAACTAATAGAAGGGCAATCAGATTTAAATATTGAGGAGTCTGCGCCCGAGAGTATAGAGCAAGAGTTTTCTGTTGACCCTGTAATCAATGATGAATCTGCTGCTTCACCAAACACGGGGACGAGCAATGATGGTGCGGAAATAATCGTGAATGAACAGCTTTCTGAACCATCTGTAATTTCTAAAGAAGAACAGCTTCCTGATGTTGTAACTACTGAAGCAAGTGAGTCAGCTGGTGGAGATTCCGGTTTAGATATCAGCGCAGAAGAGCAAGTGTCGAGCTCAAATATTGAAGATGACGATACCCCTTCAACATCCAATGAGCTAATCGACGAAAAAGCTATCGAAGCCGGAGTCAATGACCTGGTTGGTAGTGTGGTTAATGAAGTGGTTACGCTGACGAGGCAAATGGTAACTGAAGAGAATTTCTATCAGTTTAGTCGGCAGTCGTGTGTGGCAGTTGGTGACGGTACCTTTCACTGTACTTCTAAGGAGCGCGCTACGTTAGACCCAGATAGCGCTGTCTATGCCGATCGTGATGAGGCAGGAGATATGGAAATATACATGCGAACCTCAAAAGGCGATATTAAGCAGCTTTCTGATAATGACTACGATGATACTGCTCCAGATATGGACCTCGCTTCTATGCGGGCAGTGTGGCAACGATTGGTTGACGGTCGTTATCAAATTATTTCGTATGATCTTGAGGAACGAAAAGAGACACAGCTTACATTTTCTCGTACCAACAGCATGGAGCCAAAAGTGGCAAAGGAGGGGGTGGTGTGGCAGGCGTGGGATGGTAATGATTGGGAAATAATGTTTTTCGATGGTCAGGTCACTGATCAGATCACTGATAATGAAATACAAGATGTAACACCCGTTATCGAAGATGGCTACGTGCTATGGAGTGTCCTTGGAGGAGAAGCGTCAGAAGCTAGGGTCTACTCAATAGAAAGCGGAGAGCTCATGACCATTACTGGACATGAAGGTGGTGCTGTAGCAAACCCGCGCTTTGTGCTTGTGTACGATACTAAGTTCGATAATGGTGATGTGATCACGCAGGGTTTTGATCCAGTGACTGGTTTGGCGACACCGCTCTCATCAAAGCCCGCTGAGCTTCCGTTCAATATTCCAGAACCAGACCCAGTAGGTGAGATTAGAGCGTTGATACAAAATAAATCAACGCAAAAAGATAAAGAGGTGATAACCGTACCGGTGACGACCGATGGAGGTGATTTAAATCTTGCCAGTACGAGCGTCACCACCACTGATACCCTCGTGCTTAGTGGTACAACTGATCTTGGTGATGAGACGGCGATACTTTATACAGAGCCAGAACCAGATTTTGAACTGACTGAATATGACTTGGTGATCACTAAAGAGGCTAGTTCAACTAACTCTGTATTGAATCGACAATTTTATCTAGATATCGGAGCAGTTGAAAGTGCCTCAAGTACACAGCGCTAACATAGGTTTTTATGGCGAGCTCACGTAAAATCAAGGAACCTATGACTTGGAGTAAGCGACAGCGAGATCGTTTGCTTTCGCCAGTGGCGGGGTTTATGATCGCGCTCCTTGCCACTCAGATGCTGCATGAGCTACTACCGACACTTGTTCCACCGCTCGTACGCACTGTTGAAGCAGCGACTGCAACCATCGATCCAAATGGCGATATTGGTACTAATACCGGCACCCGTGTCACCTGTACCGGCACGGTCTATTTTGAATGTCTTAATGATGCCGTACGTGATCCGTCAACTCCTAGCACAGCAGGTGATTATGTTGAGTATGCTGGCGGCAATCAGACGAACTCGGACATGACATCGGTAACAAATGTTGCCACTGCTACGGCAATAGCCGTGAAGACGTACCATCAGGAAACGGGTACTAACATGACTCTGTCTGTTTCCTTGGTGAACGCAGCCGGTACGGTGATCGCTGGGCCGACAAGCGTCACTAATCGTGCTGTCACGCAGTGGGACACTATCACCTTCTCTGGTTTAACCTTAAATCAGGCAACGCTCGATGGTCTGTGGGTGCGCCAAACCTGTACACGCTCGGGTGGTAGCTCGGCCAACCGCTGTCGATCATTTGCCATGTACGCTGATGTTACCTACGATCCGGTCATTAATGTAACCGTAAGCTCATTAGGAACTCAGCAAGATCTCGGTATCGCCACTTCTTCTGCTTATGTCGGAGGTAGCTTTGCCATTATTGAAAATACCTCTAGCCGCAGTATCACTTCGGTCACAGTCGCCGAACAGGGAACAGTTGATGCTCAAAATAGTTTGGACAACATAAAGCTCTACTATGATTTAGACACTTCTAGTCCATATAACTGCTCGAGTGAATCATACGCCGGAACTGAGACGCAGTATGGAACTACTGACACTGATGGTTTTTCTAGTTCAAACGGCACCTCAGTGTTTACGGGCTCGGTGACCATCAGTACGACCCAGGCAATGTGTGTGTATGTCGTACTCGATGTTCTCAGCACGGCTACTGCAGGGGAGACCTTGGAAGTACAGATCACTGATCCGACTCTAGATGTGGTGGGAAGTGGTTCGCCGGTCATTAGTCCAGCGACAGCTGTGCTCCTTCCTGGGACAACGACTCTGCGTAAGCCACTGCTGACGCAGGAGAACTATCACTGGCGAAATGATGACGGTAATGAAACCGCTGCTAGCTCAGCCACCGGAGGCAGTGAGAATACTTCGTACGCTACTTTTCCCAAAGCAGTCACTAAACGACTGCGCGTTGCGGTTTCCAATGAGGGAAATGCTGATTCAGCTGCCTCCCAATTTAGGCTTGAGTACGCGCAGAAAGTGACGACCTGTAGCGCGGCGACCGGCTGGACTGATGTCGGCGCGAGTACTGATGATTTTGATATGTCGCCAACTGGCAATATTACTGACGGTGATAATTCAACAGATATCTCCAATGCCATTGGCGGTGTGACCAACCCTAACAGTAGTCTCTTGAGTTCAAACGGTGGTCTTCGTGATACCAACTCGCAGACTGGTTCACTGACCTTGACGAGTACGCAGTTTGTCGAACTTGAGTATGCAATCATCGCAAGTAGTGGTCTTACCGACGGAACGACGTACTGCTTCCGTGTGACCAATGCCGGTACGCCACTCCCGGCGTACACCAACTACCCAGAGGCCACCATTGCGGCAGATGTGCTGGTCGACTCGATCGGTTCGCAGACCACCACGGTCACCATTCCTACTACTGGTCAGTATGCTGGCGGAGCCTTCCGGGTCACCGACCTCACTGCGGGCGCTGGGACGATATCAAGTATTGCCATCACCGCCAGTGGGAGCATCGATATTCAAAATGATGTAGCAACTATCACGCTTCGTTACGACCTCGACACGAGTAATCCCTATACCTGTGACGATGTTTCGTATGCCAATACTGACGCGTCGTTTGGCAGTACGGTTGCAAATTTTAATGGTAGTAACAAAGCGACCTTCACCGGTTCAGTCAGTAATTCACCGACACAAACGGTGTGTCTCTATGTCGAATACAACGTGGGCACGGGCGCCAGTAACGGTGAGTTGCTCGACCTTCGTATTGTTGATCCATCGAGTGAAGTGGTGATCAGCGGTTCATCTGTGTCGCCTAATACTCCGGTCGATATCGGGGATGTGACAACTTTTGCGGCGCCGTATGTGGAGCAAGTTAACTATCACTGGCGTAACAACGATGGTTCGGAAACAACCGCTAGCTCTGCCACGGGTGGGACACAGAACACTCCGCTCACTGAGGTGGCCAAGAATTCTACGTACCGACTGCGTTTTGCAGTGGCCAATACTGGTCTCACGACAGCACCAGAAACGCGCTATCAGCTCGAATGGGCGCAAAAGGTGAGCACGTGTAGCGCGGTGCCGGATATCGACTGGGAGCGTGCTGATACAATACTTGATGCCTGGCAAATGTCACCGACTGGTAACCTTACTGAAGGAAACGACACGACTGACATTGTAGAGAGTACGGGAGGGGTGGGGAACCCAGCTGCAACGTTTCTGGTTAATAATAACGGTGTCAACGATACGACAGACCTAACTGCCTCTTCGACATTGCCAGCTGACAATTACCTCGACTTAGAATATTCGATCAGCGCCACCGATGATTCAGTGCAGGGGGCGACCTACTGTTTCCGAGTGAGTGCAGCTGGTAGTGCGTTAGTAAATTATACGAATTATCCTGAGGTGAGTATCAAACTCGATACCGACTTCAAGGTACAACGAGGAGTATCGACGATTACTGGTGACACACTGACTATCACTGCTGGAGTTGAGTACGAGGCGCCACTTACCTCGAGTAGCTCGTTCATTCGTATCACCAACACGCAACTTACCGGTGCTGGGCCGAACACTGGCAACACCAACAGCAACGCCGATGACGTGACGGTGTACATCACCAACCCGTCCAACATTTTGAGTAGCATTACTTTCGCACGCGGTATTGGTGCAGTGAGTAATACTCGCGTTTCTTGGGAGATCATCGAGTACACCGGTGTAGCTGGCGGTGAGAATGAGATCATTGTGCGGCAACAGGAGGCGATCTCGTACGGAGCAGCGAATACAGCAGTTAGTGGTACAGTGACCAACACCATTGTGGATGATACCGATGTGGCCGTGTTCATCACTGGCCAGTTCAACGCTGATACAGGTCGTAACGCCTATGGTCAGGGATTTTCAATTGCCGCTTGGAACACTACCAATAATCAAGTAGACCTTACCCGTGGGCTTTCTGGTTCAGTTTCTAGTGTCAGCTATGCGCTCGTTGAGTTTACTGGAACCAACTGGAAGATCCAGCGAATTTCACATACGTACACAGCGGCTGGTGCAGTGGAGACCAGTGCCATGACTGCAGTGAATAGTCTCTCTCGTACCTTCACACACACGCAAAAACTAACACCTTCGAACAACCACGCTGACATTGGTCACGAGGTCTGGCTCTCGGGTATTGGCCAGGTGTCATTCTTACTCGATGCGGCAGCGGCCACTCCAAGTGGACATACCTCAGTCGCATGGGTCATTGAGAATACCCAAACGCAAGGGTTGATCATGAAGGTGTCGCGTGCCAACAGCTCGCTTGCAGCGGGTGCCACAGCCCCCGAGACAAATAATCTCAATATCGGTGTCACTATTGCTGACCTTTCTACTGCTTCGCTATTTGTGAATAACCGCAGCGATGGTGCGACCCGTTCCTTTCCAGAACCGATCCTGGGAGCACGATTGATTTCTACAACGCAGTACGAGCTCTGGCGAAGTGACACGAGTTCAAATCTTAACTATCGTACCGAAGTGGTCGAGTGGCCAACCGCGGCACGAAAACTTGAACAAAACTATTTCCGCTTGTACGAGGATAACAATGCTCTCACTCCAACTGTTGCTTGGCCCGCGAGTGTGGGTACTCTCGGTGAAAATACGGAAATGACTGCCGATGACAACCCGCTGGCGCTTGGTGATACTGTGCGTATTAGAATGACCATTTCTGTCACAAGTTCAGTGATGCCATCTGCGCTGGATGCATTCCGTCTTGAGTATGCTGAACGAGTGACCACTTGTTCAGCAATTTCCACTTGGAGTGAACTCGGCGAAGTTGGTAGTACAACCGCGTCATGGCGCGGAACCAATAACGCTCCGGTTGACGGTACGGCACTTTCGACTGAGCCTCCAACCGGTGGTGATCTTTTGATCTCGATCGCGACTGTGGCGGGTACGTACGAAGAAGAAAATAACTCTGCTCTCAACCCGTACATTGCATTCCCAGGAGATGAGGTCGAATACGACTGGGTGGTGCAACATAACGGTGCCAAGGATAAAACTGCATACTGCTTCCGCATGGTGGAATCAACCGGAACTACGTTTGAAAACTATAATTTCTATCCAGTCATTAGAACGGTTGGCTATGAGCCGATCCTCAAAACGTGGCGTTGGTATGGAGATGAAAATAATCTCACACCAACCTCAGCCCTAGCGGCGGAAAACGTGGCGCCGATCGACATTCCAAACGAGGACATCATCAAGCTGCGGCTCACTCTGCGGGAAAGTTCTGGTGCAGCTGGAAATAACAATAAGTTTATCGTCCAGTACTCCGAATATGCAGATTTTTCAGTTGGAGTGCACACCCTCACCAGTACGAGCACCTGTCTTGAAAATTCATTGTGGTGTTACGCTGATGGAGCGGGAGTAGATAATCAGCTTATCAATGCTGCGGTTATTTCAGATGCCGCTACATGCACGGCTGGTGTTGGTGTTGGTTGTGGTACGCACAATGAAGGTACGAGTACTGCCACTGCAACTTTTGATCAGGTGGCGTTTACTACCACGGAGTATGAATTTACTTTGCAACACGCGGGTGCACGTGCCAGTGCGGTGTACTACTTCCGACTCTACGATAGTACTACGGCAGAGCTAGTCGGACTTGGAGCAACCTCTACGTACCCTTCACTTGTGACAGAGGGTGCACAACTTGTATCGACGCTAGCGGGTGTAGATGCAGGAACTGCTGTGGCGGGGATCATTGCTGATGCTACTACTACTCCAACTTCTATTGGTTTCGGCTCGTTGCCGTTTAATAATTCCTATGAAGCCGTGCAACGCATTACTGTGACTACCAACGCCACGGAGGGCTATCAGTTATTGATGTATGCAACACAGCAGTTGACAAATACATATGGCGATGTCGTTCCTCCTGTCACGAGTACCAATGCCGCGCCAGCTGGTTGGTCAAGTGGATGTGCGGCACCAGCGATCGGCTGTTTTGGCTATCACACCACAGATGCGACCTTAGAGGGCGGGTCCGGTCGATTTGCGCCGATTGATTCTTATGCTGCACTTGATACTGCGGCACAGGAGATAATGTACAGTTCGATTCCAGCTACTGACACTCATGACATCGTGTATCGAGTACTTGTGACGGAACAACAACCAGCCGGAGATTATCAGACGAGTATTGTCTATATGTCCATCCCCGTTTTTTAAATGGTATGATAAAAAATATGCCTAAGAGAGTCCTAATTTTAGTTGCCCTTCTGCCACTTTTTTTGTTTACGCCAGTTTCTGTTTTGGCTGGGTCAGAGATATCTATCAGACCACTACTTATTGATGAGGTGCTTGCTCCACGTGGGGTGGTCGAGAATACTGTCACGATCAAAAGCATATATGATTATCGTAAGGCGGTGGTATTTGCGACAGTCAATGAAATTACCCTAGATACTGCCGGTGAAATAAAAGAATTCGTCTCACCAGTAATGACTGACCGCACCAATACAGTAACCAGCTGGATCGAGGTCACTCGGGGGCGAATTGAGATTCCCGCTGGTGAGACTGCTGAGATCCCGCTAACCATCCGCGTACACCCATACGCAGAACCAGGGGAGTACCATGTTTTTGTTGGCTTTGTGGAAGCAGCAAATAGACCCAGCGCCGAAGCTAGTGCACTCGCGGGGGAAGCTAAAGGTGTCATTGTCAAAGTGGTGGTCGCTGATGAGCGTGTCGACAGCATGCGCATTTCAAGTTTTGTTGTTGATCGCTTTGTCATCGACGATGCTGATCGAACGATCGCTGTCGAAGTTGAAAACAATGGTGATATTGCCTCGGTACCGACTGGAGAGATTATTTTTTACGATTCACGAGGGATTGAGCTCACTTCAGTTCCAGTAAACGAAGCGGCCACGAGCGTCGCTCCAAGTGAAAAGATTACCTTGCAGACTACCATTCCGCTTCAAAATAACCTTGGAAAATATAAAGCGAACGTGTTCTTAAAATATGGGAAAGACCAGCAATCCTCACTGTACGACACAGCCTATTTTTATTTAATGCCGATTCACTTACTTTTGCTTGTATTTGGTGGTACGCTGGTCATTGCTATATTGATCGCACTTTTATTCCGTCGTGTTTTTTTTCATCACGAGGAAGACCCGGAGTTTCAGGAGGTACCAATGTATGTTCGTGATGGTAATGATTCACAACCCAAAGACCATGATATCGATCTCAAAAACATTTCTCAGTAGCATCGCGTTCTTGTTTCTGCTTGTCATATTTCCGACAGCGGTACATGCACAAACCGAGACATTGACACTCAGTGTATCGCCGACGCTATTTGAGATGACTGCCAATCCAGAGCAAGAATGGCTTAGTACTATTCGTGTTATCAATGCCAATCCCTACGATATAACCATTTACACTGATGTGGTTAATTTTGCACCACAGGGGGAGTCGGGGCAGGGTAAATTCTTACCAGTTCTTGACGAAGAAGCGGGTGGACAAACATTTGCTGAGTGGGTAACACTTGATCAAACTGAATTGACGATACCAGCTGAACAAACCGCAGAGATACCGTTTCGGATCAAAGTCCCTGATAATGCACCACCTGGAGGACACTTTGGAGCAATTCTTATTGGGACAAAATCACTTGATACTGGATCGGGACAGACCGTAGTAGAAACATCACAGGTTGTTACGTCATTGGTCTTTCTTCGAGTAACAGGAGACATCATTGAGGATGGTGTTATTCGTGAATTCCGTAGCACGAAACTGATTGCAGAAAGACCAGAGATGGATTTTGAGTTACGTTTCCAAAACAAAGGAAACGTACATATATTGCCGCAAGGGGAGATCAAGATTTTTAATATGTGGGGAGAAGAGCGCGGTCTCATTCCAGTCAATCGACAGACATTGTTTGGCAATGTTTTGCCGGATAGCATTCGAAAATATTCGTTCAGTTGGTCTGGTGAGTGGTCTTTGGCTGACATTGGTAGATATACTGTCGTAGCAACTTTGGCGTACGGAGAGGGAAGTCGGCAGTTTGCTAGTGCCGAAACCGCCTTTTGGGTCATACCATGGAAGATTACCTTGACTGTACTTGCGATCCTTTTTGCATTCATAACGTTCTTGGTTTGGTCGATCAAGTTATACATCAGAAAAATGCTGAAGATAGCAGGTGTATCAGCAGATTCACAACAAGTAAACCGCGTCGACTATCGTGTTAAGAAAAACAGAAGCGTGTCAATGGTAGCTCCCATCGAGGAGGGAATACTTGATCTGCGGGCTCGTTTCCAAGACTCAGACTCGCTCAGAGAAAAACTCTCGAGTACATTGGCTTTTGTTTCAAAATATCGAATATTCTTCTCGTTGCTGATCCTGGTAGTGCTATTTGTGATCGCAATTATTTGGTATATCACCGCCGCCTCGACAAGTGACCGACCGTACGAAGTCGTTATTGAGGGTCTCGAGCAAGATGTCACAATTTCTTCTGAACAGCTCCAATACGAGGCGCGTAAGGAAGAAGTTGCAGCCGACAATCCTGATCTATCAGCAAAAGAATTTCCTCCTATTAAGATCGTGAACCAGAGTGGTGTTCCAGGACTAGCGGCTGACTTGCGAATAAAGTTGGAAGCGGCTGGATATCCAGTGGCAGAACTTTCTACAGATTTGGAACGAATTGAAGCAAATACTGTTGTTGTGTATGCGCCAGAGTATGACACGCAAGCACTGGAACTGAGTGCTCAAGTATATGGTGCTCTGCTTTCTTCTTACGCCGAAGCTTCAGGTACCGAAACTCCTATCATCATATATGTCGGCAAAGATCTCGAAAATGCGGTACAATAGCTGAACGATTACTCATTTAACACATAAAACTATGAGTCAAAGATCTATTATTCTTATCGTCAGCTTTTTTGTGCTGATCGTGGTAGGTATGTTCATGTACGCTAATCTAAAGAAATCTGAGCTGGAACAAGCTGCTGTTATTCCACCTGTAATTGAAGAAACCCAAGAGATTCCTTACGCAGACATCACTCGAATTGACGCAAAGCACTATTACATTGACGGTGTGCACACTCTAGTCGGTGAACTTGCTTTTCCAACCCCGTGTGACCTGCTCCAGGCTGATGCGAGAGTGATGGAATCATATCCAGAGCAAGTCGTTGTCGATTTTACCGTGATTAACACCGCTGATATGTGCGCACAGGTAATCACAAATCAACGTTTTCGAGTTGATTTCTCTGCTGCAAGCCAGGCGAGTATAAGCGCCCGTTTTATGGGTCGTGACATAGAACTTAACCTTATTCCAGCGGGGCCAGAAGAACGACCAGAGGATTTTGAATTATTTATAAAAGGCTAGATCCAATGAAGCAGTTCTCTCGAGACAGGGTCGCGACATTCATTGTAATTGGAGTAATTCTCCTCGTTGCTTTGGTGTACACACTGTTTGTGATCAGTCAAAACAAACGAGAACAAGCTAATGACAATCCTGCCAACCAGGCTTTGCAGGTGGCTGCTGATGAAGTGCCCTACACTGACCTTGCTGGGAATCCGCTGTCCTTAGATGAGTATGTAGGAAAGGTGTTGGTTGTTAATTCATGGGCAAGCTGGAGTCCAGATTCTGCTACTGAGCTAAAAATCTTTGCCGCACTTCGCTCAAAATATGACCTTGATGAAGTTGTGATACTGGCGATCAATCGCGCGGAACCCCAAACTACTGCTGAGCGCTACCTGCGTACCTTAGCGGTGTCTGATCAGGTGCAGCTAGTTCTTGATCCGACTGATCGATACTATCGATCAATTGGCGGCTTCGCGATGCCAGAAACGATCATTTACGATCGAAAGGGAGGTATCGTTCACCATCAGCGCGGCCCGCTAACCGCAGATCAAGCGTCCGTCTATATTGACCAAGCACTGTCCAAACAAGATGAGTAGGGTGTGCTTTACAGACAGTTAACTCATGATATAATTTGCACGGATTGGCAAGAGTCCGTTCGCGACCATCCACCTTTACGTGGAGCCTCTGTCGAAAGAGGTTTCAAAGTCGCAAGTGAGAAGGTATGTTCAAAGCCATCGGATTCTTGATAGTTCTTTATGGACTGTCACATTTCTTTTCCTCAGCATTTATAGCTCTCGATAGTGCTGCGAGCGCATCATTTAAAACACTCGAGACTGCGGCAATCGTGTCGCAAATGCAACTGCAGGAGAAATTGTAGATATAGAGGATCATGCCTGTGCATGGTCCTTTTTGTATCCATAGGGAATACTGTATACTAGCAATATGCAACTTAGTCGTGTGGTTCAATACGTATTTTTCTTCGCGCTGCTGCTGCTTGCGGGGTACATGGTATGGCTCATCATGCAGCCCTTTGTAACCGCATTAGCACTCTCGCTCATTATTGTTACGATCTGTCACCCGCTTTACATGCAAATTAAGAAACGAGTGCCTAGGCAAAATAAATCGATTGCTGCATTCTTGACAACGTTTTTAGTGTTACTGGTTATTATTATTCCAGTCATCCTCCTTTCTTCGCTGGTAGTGCGAGAGATTGTTACTTTTTATCAGGATCTTGACGCTGGTAACCTTTCGCTCCAGTCGGGAATTACGACAATTGAAGCCCGCATTCAAGCCTTCGTTCCTAATTTTAAGATTGATCTCAACGAACAAATAAAACAAACGGCCCAATGGTTAACTGGTAGTTTGGGGGCAATATTCAAAGGAACACTTTCTACTATTTTCATATTCTTCATATCGCTGATCGGTTCGTTCTATTTTTTTCGTGACGGCAGAGACTTTCTGCAGGTGTTGATTAAGGCTAGCCCGCTTCCAGATCGCGAAGATCAGGCGATTTTACAGCGGTTAGCTAAAGCAATTCGAGCCGTTGCGACTGGGACAGTGCTTGTTGCTCTGATTCAGGGGTCTCTGGTTGCTATCGGGTTCACCATCTTTGGTGTAGATCGAGCTATTCTTTGGGGTTCAATAGCAGCATTGGGGGCACTTATGCCAGGTCTTGGTACAACCATCGTGACAGCGCCAGCCATCGTTTACCTCTTCTACGTAGGTGAGCTTTTCAGTGCTTTTGGTTTGCTGATCTGGTCAATGCTCATCGTTGGTCTGGTCGACAACCTCATTGGTCCGTATCTCATCGGTCGAGGTAATAATCTTCATCCGTTCATTGTACTCATCTCAGTACTTGGTGGTATTGCGCTATTTGGACCGATTGGATTTATTATTGGCCCAGTTATAGTGACGCTTTTTTTGGTCTTGCTTGAAATATATAATCAGTATGTTGTGCAGGATAAATCAATCGACGAAGCTGTTAAAATCAAACTATGATCTCACGAAAACACGTCGAAACTATTCTTAAAATTAACGGTGTTTCACCAACGTCAGAAGACGAGCAGATAAGATCAATTCTACTAAGTGCTCGTTACTCAAAAGATGAAGTTGACACTGCGCTCATGGTTTTGCGTGAGGATACGAAAACTAAGGTCACTAGAGTAGATGGTTTACATAAAGTATTTCGAACAGGAGAATCTCTTCGATCAGAAGAGATTGCAAATCTCCTTGGAATTGAAGTAACAATGGAAGATCGAATCGAAGAGCGAAATAAGCAACGCGCCATCTCTTTTGCGCAGTATTTATCAGTATGGATACTATCCGTAGTTCTTGCGGTTTCGGGGATACTTTTTTACATGTACTTGCATAAAGTTGGTGTTTTTCATCCCAGCGTCCAGTTAACACATCTATGATGCCTGCTGTTGTGTCACAGTCAGTCTCAGTTTTGCTGTTCGTTTTACTAATAGTTCAATTAGTGTCCCTCGAGCAAACGTTTTTATTGCCACAGCAAAGTTATGGTGTCGTTAAGGATGTGAAGACTGCAGCCTGGGAAAGTGCAGACACCAGCATGCCGACTGCCTTATTTGCGTCAAATCCACTCGAGCGAGACTCACTTTTGTTTGTCGGGGACGTGCTATTAGCAAGAAACATTGAATCCTTAATGTTACGAAACGGTGAAAATTATCCGTTTGCTGGTATTGACCTCGCTTCGTTCTCGCGATCAGGATACGTGATTGGAAACTTTGAATCGAGTGTTCCAGAAATACATCAACCAACAGCGACAGGAGAATTGCAGTTTTCAGTTAATGAAAAAATTTTACCCAGCCTAAGACAAGCAGGTTTCACGCATCTTTCACTTGCCAATAATCATGCTCTGGATTTCGGAGCAAAGAATTTTACTTACACAACGCAGGCTCTAACAAAGAGCGACATTATCACCTTCGGCCATCCTTCAAAAATTAACAATGATTCAGTTGTCTTTCTTGAAGCAGAGGAAGTCATCGTGGCACTGATCGGCATACATACGCTCACACACAAACCAACAGCTGCTGCGCTTGCCGAAATTTTTTCGTATGCCAGCGCCAGAAGTGATCTGCAGATCGCCTACGTCCACTGGGGTACAGAATATAAAAAAAGTAATGATCAGTCGCAACGAAATTTTGCAGAAGCGCTTGTTGCGGCCGGTGCAGATCTGATCATCGGACATCACCCACATGTAGTACAGAACGTTGACCTCATAGGTGATGTCCCAGTTTTTTACTCACTCGGAAACTACATTTTTGATCAATATTTCTCAGCAGAGACACAAGAAGGGCTTGTGTTACATCTTGATCTAGCGACTGAGCCAATGTTGTACCTGCTTCCCGTCACCAGCCAAGCATCACTTTCGCAGCCTCAGCTGATGAATGAACAAGAACATTTCTCGTTCTTGCAAAAACTGGCAACACAAAGCGATCCAAAACTCGCTGAGGGTATTGCGCAGGGTATCTTGCCGCTGAATAGTTTGGTTGCAACTTCATCAAAAATAGCTATGATGGTGAGATAAATCATCGTGTATGTTTAATAAATTTGAATTGATGGGAGCAGCCGCTAGTGTATTTTTAATGCTTCTTGGGTTATATCTGGTTGAGGTGAAAACTACGCTGTTTCGACCTTTGGAGACCAATATGAAAGCCCAAGTGGTTAGCACTATTGATCCAGGAGTTGTGGTGGTTGGCCAGACAGATGATGTCCAAGCTGCTCGCACGGAGGCGTATTTAGAAGCAACTAATAGTCAAGGTAATTTCTATCGTATGGTCATTGATGATATTAAATTTGGAACCGGCGCTGAGGTTCAGGAAGGTGATACTGTTTCTGTGCATTACATTGGTACATTGCAAAATGGTCAGGAGTTTGATAATTCCAACAAACGCGGCATACCATTTGAATTCACCGTTGGTGCTGGTCAGGTGATTGAGGGTTGGGAGAAGGGGGTTCTTGGGATGAAAATCGGAGGACAGCGTACACTCGTCATACCACCCGAAATGGCGTACGGAGAACAGGGGGTTGGACCAATTCCTGGGAACGCTACCTTGGTCTTTGTGATCGAGCTGCTAGCTATTAAGTAGGTTTGTTTAAAGAAGAGATCAAGTATTACGATACACCGGCCCTGAAAGGCCGGTGTATCGTAATGGAGTCGAAAAGTTGTCTATGAACACATCACCAATATCCTTCACTATAGAAAAACGTATACCAGGTACGCTCGGTCGGGCTGGTGTCATTCATACTCCACACGGCGATATTGAAACACCAGCTTTTGTGGCTGTCGGAACAAAAGGTACGGTAAAAAGCATTAAGCCGGAGGACATGCGAGATTACGTAGGTAATCAAGTTGCTCTCGCTAACACCTATCATCTATTTTTGCAGCCAGGAGCGGATGTCATAAAAGAGGCGGGAGGGCTACATGCTTTTGCTAATTGGCAGCTACCTACTATGACGGACAGTGGAGGGTTTCAAGTGTTTTCACTCGGTGCAGCATTTGGAAAAGGAGTGACTAAATTTGCGAAGGGAGAAGCCGCTGAGACAACTGAAAAACAAAGTCTTAATGTGTACTCCAAAGAATTGGCAGCGGAACACGGGAAATTGTGTGTAATTGACGAAGAAGGGGTGACCTTCACATCACATCTTGATGGCTCAATGCACCGCTTTACTGCAGAACGTTCGATTGAGATTCAACATCAGATCGGGGCTGATATCATCATTGCTTTTGATGAATGCACCAGTCCAACTGCAAGCAAGGAGTACCAACGTGAAGCGATGGATCGGACGCATCGTTGGGCAAAGCGCAGTATTCTGGCACATAAACAAGATTATGCTTCTCTCAAGAAGCAAGGTCTGTACGGTGTAGTGCAAGGAGGTAGACATCTTGATTTGCGTGAGGAGAGTGCACGAGCGCTTTCAGCGATGGATTTTGATGGGTTCGGGATTGGAGGCAGCTTCACTAAAGAAGATCTGGGAGACGCCCTGCGCGTCGTTAATGAAATTCTTCCTGAAGATAAGCCTCGGCATTTGCTTGGTATTGGAGAACCGGAAGATATTACAGAGGGGGTGAAGCTTGGTTGTGACACCTTTGACTGTGTTGCGCCAACGCGAATCGCGCGAACCGGCACGATCTATGAGCGGACAAATCAGGGTCATCAGCGTACAAATCTCCTCAATAGTCGATATCAGCGAGATTTTAGTAAACCAGACGAGTCATGCGATTGCTACGTTTGTAAAAATTATACGAAAGCCTATCTGGCACACCTGTTTAGGAGTCAGGAAATGCTTGGGGCACACCTAGCGTCTCTACATAACCTTTACTACATTGTAAATTTTACCAAGCGCCTCCGGGAAGAGATCTTAAGCAGATAGAGGCAAAACTTGATTTCTTACAAAACTATGGCATTGTGTACGTAGTTAACTTTCAAGGAGTCCATCATGGACATCGTTCTTAATGACCTCAGACGGGTTATCGATAAACATCGATACCGACATCAACTAGAAAGGCGAGTTTCAAGGATCTTTGGCGAAGGTTCTGATAAGTATTGTGTGATCATGTTAACCATTGATTTGGTGGCAGAAACACACAACAACGGTCTTCGGAACAACGGGGACCTTCTAAAATCACATGAGTTTGCGATGTTTACTATTGCACTTGTCTATTGTGGAATAAGAGACCTATCAATACTTTTGGCCATACTTTTACACGACATGATCGAGGATTATCCAGAGATCTGGTCACCTTGGCTCATTGCCGAGCGTTTTGGTCAGGAAGTGCTCAGGATTGACCTTGCCGTCACAAAGCCCGATAAAAGCACCTTCACCACTGAAGCGGAGTACGAAGAAGTAATTTTTGATAGTGTTCTATCCGGTGGGTGGAAAGCGGTTGTCGTCAAGTGTATTGATCGTCTTCACAACATGCTGACTCTCTATGGCGGCAAAGATAAGATGGTTAATAAGGTGTTGCAAACCATTAAGTTCGTTCTTCCGATGTCGGCGAATATCCAATTCCTAACCTTCGAACTCATGTCAGCAACGACAGAGCAAATGAGTCGTCTAGAAATGGAACAAGACCGATTCCTGTAGCCAAGACACATCGTGTCTTGGCTTTTTTTATTTACTATCGCGGGGTATAGTAGCAACGTGAAATTCAATATCTCAACTGAAAAAACTCCGGCGGGAGATCAACCGCAAGCCATCGCGTCTCTGCTCGATGGTATTGCTGCTGGACATAAGCATCAGACGCTTTTAGGTGTGACTGGATCTGGTAAGACTTTTACTGCGGCCAACGTCATTCAGGCTGTGCAGAAACCGACCCTAGTGATCGCGCACAATAAAACATTGGCCGCACAATTAGCGCAGGAATACCGTGATTTCTTTCCTGAAAACGCGGTGCACTATTTCGTTTCGTATTATGACTATTATCAACCAGAGGCCTACATGCCGACGAGTGATACTTATATAGAAAAAGAAGCGCAGATCAACGAAGAGATCGATCGCCTTCGGCACGCGTCCACACAGGCATTACTTACCAGAAAAGACGTTATTATTGTAGCTTCTGTTTCCTGCATCTATGGACTTGGTTCACCGGCTGAATACGAACGAAAACATCTTAAGATCGAGCGGGGATTCATGACGACACGTACCGATATGCTGCGAACACTGGTTGATCTCTATTTTGAGCGAACTAACGCTGATCTTTCACCAGGCCAATTCCGGGCAGTTGGTAATACGGTTGAGATCATGCCAACAAACGAACGGGTCATCTGTCGTCTTGGCTTTAACGCAACGGGAGTTGCTTCAATAA
This sequence comes from Candidatus Elulimicrobium sp., assembly GCA_022730015.1. Classification (GTDB taxonomy): domain Bacteria; phylum Patescibacteriota; class Minisyncoccia; order Phycocordibacterales; family UBA918; genus OLB19. The sequence goes on from DZBU01000001.1 coordinate 50,151, forward strand.
CCAAGATCGATGCTGTGACCCGTGCAATCATCGATGAACCTGATCGATTTTTCCTTTTTCCAGCAAAACACTTCGTCACTCCAGAAGATGAGCGAAAAGTTGCCATTGCTGACATCAAGCTTGAACTTGATGAACAGCTTAAGAAATTTAAAAAAGAAGGAAAGATCCTAGAAGCGGAACGCCTCAGACGTCGCACCGAACACGACCTCGCACTGATCAGAGAGATCGGATACTGTAATGGTATTGAAAATTACTCACGTCATTTTGACCGCCGCAAACCTGGAGAAGCGCCATATACGCTACTTTCGTATTTTCCACACACAGAAAATGGCGACCCAGATTTTCTAACAATTATTGATGAATCACACGTTACTATCCCGCAGCTCAACGGTATGTATGCTGGTGATCGTTCTCGAAAAAATACTCTCGTTGAATTTGGCTTTCGACTTCCGAGTGCTGTCGATAACCGACCACTACAGTTTCCTGAGTTTGAAGAGCGAGTGGGGCAGGTGATCTATACCACAGCAACGCCTGGTAAGTACGAATATGTAAAACTGCAAGAACTTGACAGTAAACCAGTTGAACAAATTATTCGACCGACGGGACTAATCGACCCCGAGATTGATGTTCGTGGTGTTATCGAGAAGGGTATATATCCTGGTCAGGTTAAAGATTTCATTGAAGAATCAGTTGCGGTGATCAAAAGAAGTGCTCGCGTGCTTGTTACAACACTTACTAAGCAGATGGCTGAAGACCTAGCTGAATTTCTTACTGAAAAAAATGTGAAAGCCAAGTACATTCATAGTGACGTTGGTACTATGGAACGAATTGAGATCCTTACTGCTTTCAGAAAAGGCGATTTTGATTGTTTGGTGGGCGTTAACCTTTTACGAGAAGGACTTGATCTTCCCGAGGTAGAATTGGTGGCGATAATGGATGCGGATAAAGAAGGATTTCTCCGCAGTGAGACTGCTCTCATCCAAACTATTGGACGCGCAGCTCGCAACGTGAACGGTCGTGTCATTTTGTATGCTGATGAATCCACTAAAGCACTTGAATATGCGATAGGGGAAACCAACCGCCGCCGGGCTATTCAGCTAGTGTACAACAAAACACATAACATTACTCCAAAGACAATTATAAAAGAAATTCGTTCAATCGCAGATCAGATGCGAACAGAACACCAAGAGACAGTTGACACGCTTCTTAAAATTGACCGTGAGTTATATAAGAAAAACCCTAAAAAGGTTATCAAAGAAAAGCGCAGACAGATGGAGGAAGCTGTAGCTGCTCTAGACTTTGAAACAGCAGCTATCGTTCGAGATGAAATTCTTTACCTCGAAAAATCAAATCAGTAGTTCCTGTGGGTTAGTGACTGAACTCTATTCGGCTAAAATGATACTATACAAGCATGTCAATACTCACTAATAAAAACGTCCTCATAATAACTGGTGAAGGAAATTCTTTGCTTGATGAATTGAGTGAGTCACTCGAAGCTCATGGGGCAAAGGTGACAAAAATTTTATGCTCGAAACTTTCTTCCGCTCTGCTTGAAGAACAACAGCCTGATGTAATGCTTTGTAACTGCATGCGTGCGTCAGATGATGAGTTCTCAACAACCTTCGATGTATTACGTGAGTTCGCTACGCGTGATCCAATACCAGTTTTCACCCTTATCCAAGACACACCCGAGACGATCCAGAACGCTTTATCGCTCGGTGTTACTGACTACATCACCCCACAGGAAGATGTTCGTTCAATCCTCGCTAAGATCAAGGCTGTTTTTGGTGAGGGGGACATGTTCTCGGGTAATGCTGCTATAGACATTACTCCCAATGAAGCTCATGTTACCACTTCAGGCATCCGTGTCTTTGTCGTAGAAGATGATCCGTTGCTTAGGAATCTTCTCTCTATGAAGCTTGATAGATCTCGTTTTCCTTATGAATTTAGTAATGATGGCAGTGACGCTGTTCCCTTGATGTATCAGTTTAAACCTGATGTCATCATATTGGACCTTATGCTACCGGGGCGAAGTGGATTTGAAGTGCTTGCGGAAATTAAAGCAGATGAAAAATTGAAAGACATTCCAGTCATTGTATTTTCTAATCGTGATGGTCGAGAAGACAGACAAAAAGCGAGTGAGCTTGGTGCTAGAGGTTTTTACGTAAAGGCGATGACAGATCTTTCAGAGCTGATAGAAACTATAGAATCGCTGGTTGCGTGATTTATCGACAGTCGACGTCGGTTCTGTCGTCTAGGTCGTGTATACTTTTAATAATATGACTATCGCTAAGAATCCGCGACAAAATACACGAAGTGTAAAATCTAGCACGACCTCTGCTGCAAAAAAAACGGGCGGTATTGTAGCAAAGTCAAAGTCACGTTCTGCCATTGATACACGCGTGCGTACTAAAAAGACAATTGCGTCACCTCGCAAAAAAAATCCAACTTCAGCGAAACGGACACATATTGAGAAGGATAAGCAGAATACTAAACTGCCACCGGTGCACCTCCCAACAAACATGAGCAAACGGGCAGTAGAGAAAAGTGCTGTGCTGATGCAAGAGTTTGAACACTATTTTAGCGATGCTATGTATCGTATCGCGTATGTTGCTGGTCTTTGTTTCATTTTAGTTGGTGCCACATATGCCTCGATTGGTTTGATTGAAAATCCGATTCAACAAAAGGCGACCTTGACTGAAGCTGTCGATTTAAGCAGTGAAGGATTGGTTGCTGAACCGGTAAATACGATTGTAGAACAAATACCACCTTCCGAGTTCGAGTATCTCACAGACGTTCCTAAAAACATCACTGAGGCGACAGAAGTTTATTTCGAAGTTTCGCATGCCGATGAGATAATACCCAAGCTTGTAGTAGTGGGTAAGATTGGTTTTATAGATTTACCAGCTGAAAAAATTTCAGACTTAAAGTATAGAGTCATTATTCCGGTCAAATCACTTGCAACAAACTATTATGAACTGCGCGTTTATGTTAAACCAGCTGACGGATCCGATCAGTACGTTGAGCGCACGAACCAATTTTTCGTTGGAAGTACTGATGTTGAAAAGTGGTTTAATGAGCAACTTCTTAAAGAAGCTGTCCTTGACGAGGAAGGCAATATAGCTGAAGGCACATCGAACAACACAGGAAATGTAACAGATGCTGCAGATACTGATGGACAAGGTGATACACCTATCAATGGAACAGGTCAGACAGAGGTGTCAAAATTTGAGATAAAATCTCGAGCTTCTGTTTTGGTGGGTATTGCAAATGTCGACGTAGCAGTGTCTGAAGATGCAACCGATATTACTTTGTACGCGAGACGCATTGACGAACAAAACTCCTCTCTAGTTGATATAGCAGAAAAACATTTTGAGAATAGTTGGATATTTACGTTCGATTCCACTAAACTTCTAAATGGTGAATATGAATTTTTTGCGCAGACAAAGATTGGCGTTGGCACGCGACTTTCAAATTCACTAAAGCTTTCTGTCAGTAACGTTGTTACTAATAAAAGTGGTGATGATTTCCAAATCGAACTACCTAACAAACTGGAAGAACCTGAAGCTTCCGACAGCAGTACTGAGCCATACACTCCTACGGTTACTTTTGATGAAAGAGTGTCAGACGAGACAAAAGCGCTCATTGCTGACAATCGGGAAGATTTCAACGAACTATTAACTAATTATGCTGCTGCTAAGCAGGCAGGGGATGAGTCACTGATCAGAGTCGCAAAAGAAGCGCTTGACGCTCTACAGGAGACAATCCTTCTTGATGTTCATCGCGAGGATCGCGTGCGTGATATTTCAGATACGATTAGTGACGAGCTTGCTAATCGCGTTCTTGATCTACAAAACAGAATTGATACGTTTGATGAGTTGCGTAAGCAGCGTTCGAACGGAGCTATTACAGTCGACACAGATGGTGATGGTGTTTCGAATATGGATGAATCAAAACTTTACAAAACAGACCCTGGTTTAGCTGATACTGATGACGATGGTGTAGCAGATGGTATTGAGATCATGCGAGGTTACAATCCAAGCGATGCAACGCCAGAGGCTGTCATCCGTTTTGAATCGCCCAAAGAAACATTTGGTCTAACTCGTCATGATGCGCTTGAAATCGCTGAGGTGATCCCACTAATTACTAATGGTATTACTGATGAGCAGACATCTGTTGCGGCTGAGATAAGGGGTAAAGGTTTGCCAAATAGTTTTGTAACTTTATATGTATTCAGTACTCCGACAGTGGTCACGGTCAAAACTGATGCAGATGGTTACTTTGTATACACTTTTGATAAAGAGCTTGAGGATGGGCAACACGATGTTTATGTAACTCTAACAGATAATGTTGGCGCGATCATTGCACAAAGTAATCCGTTTACTTTTGTGAAGGAAGCACAGGCATTTACTCCAGTTTCTGCTGCCGACGAAGCAGCACTCTCTCCTCAACCGATCACTGAGGATCCGGGGAAGGGGTATGCTTTAGCTATTGGTGTCGGCATCCTCGGGTTTGGGCTGATCTTGTTAATGCTTGGCATTAGCCTTCGAAAAGAAGAGAATGGTGAAGTTATTATCATAGAAAAACCGCTGCCTCCTGAAAAAAACGTGACTTCTGAAAGTCTATGATTTCTCAGCTCTTACAAATTTTAGAAAGAGGCTTCAAGGTCATGCGTCTAAGTTCCCGCATGTTCCTGGTAGGGATTTTGGTATTCGTTTTTCCTCTTTTATACATTTGGGCCGCCCAAACCTTCTATAGCACTGCTTATGATAATGTTCAAACTATACTCAAGTACGAAGTTGGAATCGTTAGTGATAGCCTGCAAGCCGTATTGGTCAGTACTAACGCAGACAAGGATGTCTTGAATGCAGCGATAAAAGTCATTGTGAGTGAGAATGTTGAAACTGACCCTGTGGATATCACAGCCATTCGTATCTATACTGAGACTGCCAACGGAATGGTAGTTTTGGCTGCCGATCGTGACGAGTTTGTCGGGGAATTCGATCCATCAGCTGAAGACTTAAAAGAGATGGGTTTTACTAATACTAGACCATTTCATCAACGTGAGTCAGTGTCAAATGGTGATCGTATCTGGAGTGCATACAAACGCGTGGAAGTAGACAATCATTTCTATTACATCACCTCGGAATTTAATTTAGCTCAACTAGATAAGACTATGGCTTTTCGAAAACAGCAATCATATCTAGGTCTTACAGGGATATTTCTTTTTTTGATTGCACTAGCCTACTGGCTAAATCGCCAGGTGCACTGGGAAAAACGTTATGAAAGACAAGTTGAGCTTTTAAATGAACGAGATCTCTTCTCGAACATGATTGCACACGAGTTTCGGTCACCGCTGACGGCAATCAAAGGATATGCGAGTTTTTTAGAGGAGTCTCAAACATTGCTCCCAGACGAGCGTCGTTTTGTTGGTAACATTAGACAATCGGCGGAACATCTAGTTGCCCTCGTCAGTGATTTTCTGGAGGTCGCTCGCCTGCAATCGGGTAAACTAAAAATTGAAAGACAGGACATCGATGTGAGAACGGTTGTTTTCACTGTGCTCGAAAACTTACGTGGTATGGCAACTGAAAAGGGTCTTAAACTCGAAGTTGATCCAATGTCAGATCCAATCATGTTTAAAACTGACCCAGCTCGACTGCAACAAGTTTTGACAAATTTGGTGACAAATTCTATCAAATACACCCAAACAGGCTCGATACGACTACGTTGTTCAGTCGATTATAAAGCAGTTAGTGTTCGTGTCATGGACACTGGCATGGGCATTAGTGCCGAGGATCAGCAAAAGCTTTTTGCTCCCTTTACACGAGTTGGTGGTGTTGATGCAAGCTCGATCACTGGTACTGGCCTCGGCATGTACATCACTAAGCAGCTGGTAACCTTGCTTGGTGGTACGATCGGGGTTGAATCAATAAAGGGAGTTGGTAGTCATGTCGTTGTAACTCTTTCAGAATCAAAATAATTGCTCATATTGTAGTTATTTGTATAATGACGACATACAAACCTTCACCGTCATGTGGAGGTGTTGTGGTATGGAGACAACTGGTTTACTAGGAGATATTTAGAAAAACACATGGCTGAAGCACGTAAAAAGCAAGTGAAGACAAAATGGGAAGAGCCAGCTGGTGCTGAAGTCCCGAAGATTATTGTTCGTGGTGCACGAACACATAATTTAAAAAATATCGACGTGGAAATGCCGCGAGGAAAGATGATCGCAATCACCGGACCCTCTGGCTCTGGAAAATCCTCGCTAGCATTTGATACTATTTTTGCTGAGGGGCAGCGACGTTATGTTGAATCACTTTCTCCGTACGCCCGACAATTTCTTAATAAGATGCAAAAACCAGACGTTGACGAGATTTCTGGTTTGTCACCAGCGATCTCAATCGACCAGAAATCTGCATCAAGAAACCCGCGGTCAACCGTTGCTACTATCACCGAAATCTACGACTATCTTCGTATTGTCTATGCCCGCATTGGCCAGCCATACTGCCTTGATGTGGATACGCCCATTCAGCGACTTTCTCAAGATGAAATATTAAATTTAGTACTGAAATCAATTGAGGACAAGGAAGTGAAGGCGGCTACCAAAAAACAGTCAGAGCAGGTATTGGGAATAGAAGTTTCCAAGGGAAGAGTAGCGATCTTTTCACCACTGGTGGTTGGCCGAAAAGGAGAATACTATCAATTACTTTACGACCTGCTCGGGAAGGGTTACGAAACAGTCAAGATCGATGGTCAGATTAAGCAGCTTCGAGAACGAATTGAGCTCTCAAAGACCAAGCGTCATGACATCGATGTTTTGATTGATGAGATTTACGTAAGTGAATTTACATTTGATCCAAAAGGTTCCCGGGAGCGTCTTTCTGAAGCTGTCGAGCTGGCGCTCCATGAGTCTAATGGTTTGGTAAAAATAGAAAGCCCAGACGGTGCAGAGCGTATTTTGTCGGCAAAATTTATCTGCCCAGTTGATGGCTCCTCGTTCCCCGAGGTCGAACCACGCCTCTTTTCCTTTAACTCACCGTACGGTGCCTGTCAGGAGTGTAATGGTCTTGGGGTCGTTGGTATTTTTCAAAATGATGAGTGTCCTGTATGTAAAGGAGCTCGCCTACGCCGCGAAGCGCTTCGCGTGTATCTTGGCGGTGATGGTACAAAAAATCTCGGAACAAACATCGTTGATTTTACTAGAATGACAGTAGCCGAAGCGGCTGACTTTGTCGAAAATTTAAAGCTGACTAAAAAACAGGAAGAGATTGCCTGGCCAGCACTGCGAGAAGTCATCGAGCGCCTCGATTTCATGAAGGATGTAGGTATTGAATACCTGACGCTAGACCGTCGTGCAAACACGCTTTCAGGGGGTGAAGCTCAGCGTATCCGCCTGGCTTCACAGCTCGGGTCTGGCTTGGTGGGTGCATTGTATGTGCTCGATGAACCAACGATCGGTCTACATCAACGAGATAATGACAAGTTAATAAAAACACTACGAGAACTACGTGATCTCGGGAATACCATCATTGTCGTCGAGCATGATGAGGACACTATTCATGCTTCAGATTACCTAATTGATATCGGACCAGGGGCTGGGGTGCACGGAGGAAATGTTATTGTTTCTGACTACTTACAGAAGCTGCTTTCAGATAAGAAAAATAAGTCTGGTTCGGTAACACTCGACTATCTGCGAGGTGACCGAAGGATTGAGATTCCCGAACGCCGAACCGGCGAAAAAGGGAAGATACAGATTAAAGGTGGAAAGGCGTTCAATATAAAAAATATGAATGTCGATATCCCACTCGGTCGTTTAATATGTGTCACCGGCGTCTCAGGCTCTGGAAAATCAACCTTCATGTATGAAATCGTCGACAGAAATCTTAAGGCGAGACTTGAAAAGCGGTATCGAACAGCTAAGACGTACAACTGCACCAGTTTTATAGGTACTGAATATTTAGGTCGCTCCGTGCTGATTGATCAGTCTCCGATTGGTCGTACACCGCGTTCCAACCCAGCTACTTACACTGGGTCGTTTACCCACATTAGAGATCTCTTTGCGGCGACCAGTGAAGCTAAAGCACGTGGCTGGAAACCAGGACGCTTTAGCTTCAACGTAAAAGGCGGTCGCTGTGAAGCATGTCAGGGAAACGGCGAAATCGCGGTAGAAATGCACTTCTTGCCGACAGTATATGTCACGTGCGATGTGTGTGATGGTAAGCGTTTTACCAAAGAGACTCTGGAGATCTACTACAAAAAGAAAAATATCTATGAAGTGCTTCATATGACCATCGAGGAAGCGCATGATTTTTTCATCGACGTTCCTGCCATTGAAGAGCGCCTACGATCGTTGCTTGATGTTGGACTGGGATACCTCGAACTTGGTCAAAGTGCTACTACGCTCTCTGGCGGTGAAGCACAACGAGTAAAGATCGCTTCTGAGCTTTATCGTCCACACACGCAAAAAACTATTTACCTGCTTGATGAACCGACGATCGGACTGCACTATGAAGATGTTCGAAAATTAATCGAGATATTGCAGCAACTAGTTAACCAGGGAAATACTGTAATGGTCATTGAGCACAATCTCGATCTTGTTAAAAGCGCTGACTATCTCATTGATATCGGACCTGAAGGTGGAACGGGCGGAGGAGAGATAGTTGCTAAAGGAACTCCTGAACAAGTGGCTGAAAATCCAAAGTCCCATACCGGTCGCTATTTGAAACGCATCCTATAAAGCCCATGAAAAGAGTTGACCTAACTGTAAGAAACCTACCGGATGCACCAGGGGTGTACTTCTTTTTGGGAGCCAGAAAAAAAATCTTATACATTGGAAAAGCGACATCATTGCGCAATCGCGTTCGAAGCTATTTCTCAGAGGATATAAAAGAAAAACGTTCTGAGTTGATCGAGAAGATGGTGGCTGAGGCAGCTACGGTTGAGTGTACAGAGACAGACAGCGTGCTTGAAGCATTGATCCTCGAGACTAATCTGATTCGTACACATAAACCGCTCTATAATACCCGAAGCAAAGATGATAAGAGCTACAATCATCTCGTTATCACAAACGAGGAGTGGCCTCGAGTCATGGTCGTTCGGGGTAAGGATCTCACAAACGATTTCATGAAGTATGAAGTCAAGTACCATTTCGGGCCGTTCCCTAGTGGGACACTCCTTCGTGATGCGCTTAAAATAGTTAGAAAATTATTTCGTTTTTATGATACAAAAGTGCCACTCAGTGAGGCAAAGAGTAAACTACATAAAGGCAAGATCGATTTCAATCGTCAGATTGGTCTTTACCCTGATCAAGTGTCAAAGAAAGAATACGCTCGTACAATCAAGCATTTGAAGCTCTTTTTTGAAGGAAAAAAAACACAGATCATAGCTGAGCTTGAAAGGGAGATGATGCGACATGCTAAGGCTGAACGTTTTGAAGAAGCACAACAAGCGAAAAGTCAGATCTTTGCTTTGCAGCATATCCAAGATATTGCCCTGATTAAAAACGAGTCACGGGTGTATCGTGATGAGAAACGAGTTCGGATTGAAGCCTACGATATTGCTCACCTGCAAGGCACCGATATGGTGGGGGTGATGACGGTGATAGAAAGTGGCGAACCTGTAAAGGGTGAATATAGAAAATTTAAGATTGAATCACTGACCAATGCGAACGATCCTGCAGCATTGAAGGAAGTATTATCTCGTAGACTGACTCATGAGGAATGGCCACTGCCGCAAGTAATCGTTGTCGATGGTGCTGTTATACAGAAAAACGTAGCTGAACGAGTGCTTAAAGAATACAGTTTAGTAATTCCTGTGGTTGCGGTCGTCAAAGACGACCGTCACAAACCAATTCGACTGATTGGTTCGAAGGAACTTCTTGAAACACATCAACAATCAATACTTCTTGCTAATGCTGAATCACACCGCTTCGCCATCAGTTACCATCGTGAAAAGCGTCGCAAGCGAACACGAGCGTAACCTGCGTAGATTTAACACAGTTTCAAACAACATGAATCAAAAAAGTACGACAATAGGATTTATTGGACAGGGTTGGATCGGCAGGCATTATGCAGATGATTTTGAAAACCGCGGATATGTGACTGTTCGCTACGCACTAGAGGAACCTTATAAGCAAAATCAGGCAAGGATCGCTACCTGTCGCATCACGCTTATTGCTGTACCCACGCCGACTACTCCACATGGTTTTGATGACAGTATCCTCAAGGATGCACTGCTCAATATTGGTGCAGGAAACATTGCTGTTATTAAGTCGACAACAACTCCTGGCCTCGTGGCACAACTACAAAATGAGTTTCCTAACATATTCATTCTCCATAGTCCTGAATTCTTGGTTGAAAGAACAGCCGCTTATGATGCCGCTTATCCAAATCGTAATATTATTGGTGTTCCTGTTGATACGGAAGAATATCGAGCCCTGGCAAAAGAAATCCTTGCTGTACTTCCAAAAGCTCCATATGAAGCGATTATGACAACCCACGAATCAGAGCTAGTAAAATATGCAGGAAATTGCTTTCTTTATACTAAAGTACTATTCATGAATATCTTGTACGATGTGGTAACCAAAGGTGGCGGTAATTTTGAGTCCGTTCGTGACGCACTTGCGCATGATCCGCGTATCGGGGAAAGCCACACCAAACCAATCCATTACAGCGGTCACCAGGAAAATATCGGCGAAATAAAGCGTGGTGCTGGTGGACATTGCTTCATTAAAGATTTCGAGGCCTTTAGACACCATTATCAGGGTGTCATTGGTTCTGACACTGGCTATGAACTTCTATCAAAGATGGTTGAGTTTAATAATGAATTACTGCGTACTTCAGGGAAAGACCTAGATCTGCTTGAAGGTGTGTACGGCAGTGGAGTGCTGAAGTCTGATCATTGCCTATAAGATGATATACTTTGAGCACTATGAAACGTGTCGCTGTTTTGCGAGGTGGTCCAAGTGACGAATATGCTGTCTCCATGCAGACTGGACGGGGTGTACTCGAAGCTTTGCAACAGCTAGAGTATCCGAGTAAAGACATTGTGATAACAAAAAGAGGCGAGTGGCTTGAGGATGGGTACGTCAAACAGCCAGAGCGAGCATTAGAAGCAATCGATGTGGTCTTTGTGGCACTCCACGGTACCTACGGTGAAGACGGTCAGATACAACGTATTCTCGAGCGAAAACTAGTCCCTTTTACTGGCAGTCGAGCCTTACCTTCGGCCATAGCCTTCAATAAAGAACTTACCAAACATACACTTTTGCCACATGGCATACGCATGCCCAAGCATCGTAAACTACGTCGTGTTGACTTTACTGGTACCGAGAGTGAACGAGCACTACTTTTTGCTGAAATTGGCCCCGAGCTTTTTATAAAACCAGTAGCAAGCGGCTCATCATTCGGGGCCCGTTATGTTCCCAATGATGAAATCCTTCAAATAGCACTGCAGGACATATTCACCCAGTATGAGCAAGTCTTAGTTGAAGAATATATTCGAGGAAGGGAAGCGACGGTTGGAGTTTTGAGTGATTTCAGGTCGGAACAAAGCTATGTTCTGCCAACGATTGAGGTTGTTCCGCCAAATGGTGAGCCATTCTTTTCTCATGAAAATAAGTACAATGGTATGACACAAGAAATAATTCCAGGCAGGTTCTCATACCACGAGAAAGCAGAATTATCTCGCCTTGCTGCTTTAGTTCACAATGTTATCGATTGTCGACACTACTCAAGAAGTGATTTCATTATTCGGGATGAAGAGGTTTATTTCCTTGAAGTTAATACCCTCCCTGGCCTCACTAATGAATCGCTATTTCCCAAAGCGGCTGCTGCGGTAGGACTTTCCTATACAGATCTAATCGGTCATCTGGTCGAGCGCGCCACTTGGTAATATTGGTGGCAAAAATACCTTGACTTCAGAGTTAGAGACCCGTATTATGGTGCGACTTGAGTTTGTCTCAGGTAGTGCTGGCCCCCAGTAAGCGAAAGCTTGCTGACCCAGCTCGATGAGTGAATGTGAATGCAAGCATTCCCACTTCTCATCTCGCTGGGCCCGTAGCTCACTTGGTAGAGCGCCTCATTTGCACTGAGGAGGCAGGGAGTTCGAATCTTCTCGGGTCCACAATGAAGGCCGGTGAAACGTAAGTTTTACCGGCCTTTGTTATTGCGGGTGTTTGTATCACTGATCCTTAGGGCCAGTTGCCTAGTAAAAACTATTGAAATTATTGCGTTAGTCTTGCGAGATTCGTGAAAACGTGTCATAATTAAAACAATGAATAACTTCAAATCAAGTGGTCCGGGAGGATTACGAGGCCGTCGTGAATTTATCGGTGGGCGTCCAAAATCGGATGGGGAGTACGGGCCAAAGAAGCAGTTTGATAAGAAGCCTTTTGGTGGAAATCGTGGTGGCTTCGGAGGAGGAAATCGTGGTGGAGATCAGGGTAGAGGTCGTGGCAATTTTGGAGGAGGAAATCGTGGTGGAGATCGTCGCGATGTAGAGATGCATAAAGCAATTTGTTCTACTTGCGGCAAGCCATGTGAGGTACCGTTTCGACCAGACGGATCAAAGCCTGTGCTCTGTAGTGAATGTTTTGGAAAAACAAAATCTGATGACCGAGGTGGTTTTGAGAATCGTGATCGTTTCTCGAGTCATCGGCCGCAGCGTGACAATGATCGAAAATTTGATGCTCCACAAAAAGATCGAACCCCGAGCCCGGAGATGAAGGCATTGCAACAGCAAGTTTCATCTTTAGAGAATAAGCTAGATGAAATTCTTTTAATTTTAAAGAACCCCTCTCCAGAGAAAGTTATAAAAGAAAAAGGGGCAACAACACCAGTTCAAGAAGTGGTTTCAGCCAAACCTGACACCAAGAAAAAAGTTGCAAAGAAAGTTGCTGTGAAGAAAACAGTAGCAAAGAAGGCTGTGAAGAAAGTTGCAAAAAAGGTGGTGAAAAAGAAATAGGCTCTATATTGCAAACCATAAATCGCTCAAAAAGACGGCCTTCTGGTCGTCTTTTTGTTGCGTCTTCTTCCTGACAGGGGTGGTCGTGAATGATATACTAAGGAAATTACAATTTATATTCTGATTTCTAGATACGAAACTATATGCAGAAACCTTTAAAAATACTTCTACTTCTTCTCGCCGGCATTCTCTTGGTACTGGTCGTACTTTGGATAAGCAATAAAAATAATGAGACCTCAACAGAAACTGTTGACACCTCCGAAATTGTTCCCGTTGAAGACCCACTTGATACTGTTTTAACTTTTTACAACGATTGGCTGCAAGCAGAGCAGAGTACAACAACTGATCCAATTCTAGCTGGTCTCCTCGATAGTCAAGTCTTATCACCTGAAGTACGTGCAAATCTGGAAAAAGCACTAGCAGAGCAGTCCGAAGGATCCCTGAATCCTGTACTATGTCAGCCTACTGTACCTGCCAGAATTGGTGCTAAAGTGCTGTTTACTTTGGATACGCAGGCACAGATTATGGTGCTTGCTCGTGGGGGAGAAGAAAAATCAGCATACCAAGCAGTGGTAACCCTCAAAGCAGTAGACGGCATGTGGCGTATTGCTGAAATCGCTTGTGCAGAGGGAGATGTGGCACCTGAACGAGAGCACGATTTTGAACGAGAGGGCTTCCTTCTCAAGAGCGTACCACCGCCACTTGATCCACAGTACTGGCACCTAGTATACGAGGAAAACGGACAGCTTGGTCACACTGTTCCACTACTTTTTAGCAACGAAAGCATCTGTGTCACTGCAAATGGGAGTGAATCAAATTGTGATGTCTCACAATTTACTGAAGCAGCAAGGGTACTCCTTCAAGCTGATATGATTGAGGTTGGTGCACAAGTAAAACGAATTCAGTTCAAGTAATAACATTTATACCTTTTCTGAGTGTGACAAAAGACCAACTCAATGAAATTGACAAAAATATGGTGCTACTGGTGGATATTCGTGAGCCAGAAGAACTTTGTGTGACGCCAACGGTACCCGGAGCAATCAACATTCCAATGAGCAAGCTTGGCGAAGTAATAGGAACTCTCACCCTTCCTCAAGACAAGAAGATTGTAACGATCTGTCGAAGCGGCGGGCGTTGCTTTATGGTAAATCAAGTCCTAAAAGCACACGGTTACGATGTTGATTATCTGGAAGGAGGTGTTATTTCTCTGTAAAGCTAGTAGCTAGAGGTTTTGGTATTTTGTGCTACAATTTTGCCGCTTGGGCCCTTAGCTCATTCGGTAGAGCGCTTCCATGGCATGGAAGAGGCGAGCGGTTCGAATCCGCTAGGGTCCACAAATAAAATTGCGCTCGTCAGCGCAATTTTTTGTTATAAATATTAATCAAGTAACTCACGTAACTTGCTATACGTGTCGTTGTGGTCTTTAACTGCCACTGTTTCAATCACTCCAATGACTGCCTCATCGTTACCGCCGGGATAGAGTCCATCTCCAAAATAGATACATTCATCCTTGTCCCAGCTCATGAGATCGATCAGTCTCTGTACGTTTGTACCTTTGTGACGATCCTTATGAATATAATCAAGGCTGGTTGATCCACCAATTTTCACGATTAATTCTGCTGATTGAAATGGTATTTGTGCCATGAGCGCTTCTCGCTTTTTACGATCGGGATCATAGGCCACTTTATGTTCTACTGGTGCGGTGTTACCAATCGGACTGAAAGTGATCTGAGAACCACGATCCTCGATCGGTGTCCAGTCGTGATTGAGGTCGTGATCAAGAATAGTAATTATTGATTGTATATGATCCATGATCTCAGCACGATGTGCCTCATCAAGGGGGATATTCCAAAGCTCATTATTCTCAATGTCAGTCGCATGATTTCCATTTTGGCCAAGTGTATATGAAGGCAGATCTTTGCTCTGCCACATGATTTTCTGAACTTCTTGACCAGAGACAATAATGATATCGTGTGGTAGCTCGTTAAGAAGAGAGTACATTTCAGGCAGGATCGGTTGTCGTGCTGGCGCGATCGTTTGATCCATATCAAAAAAGAAGTGTTTGTATTGTTTCATCCCCTGTAGCATATACGATTTTTATATTCAGTAAATACACAACCACGGGTAACTATTGTCTATGGTACTTGCTATTATTTAGCCATGACACTATTTCTCGCTTTCGTTTCGATTTTAAAAGTTTTCAGTATTTCCCTAGGTGTCGGAGCATCAACACTTGCGATCATCAATTTCTTTGTCGCGATTACTGATGGATTTATTGATGAGACTGAACGGCACATGATGGGTGTCGTATATGTCGTTCTACGGATAGCGATGGCTGCTATCTTGATTACTACTGGAATTCTACTTTCACAAGAATACAGCTCCGCTGGGCTGTTAGGATTATCGCCGTTTAGCTACGCGCAGATCACCATTCTCTTTACACTATACTTAAATGCCTTACTCATGACAGCGCATCTTGTTCCGACAACGGTAGGGCCCGCCTTGCAAGCAGGTAGTTGGTACGCACTCGGAGTATTACTTGCACTTCAGTCGTTGGCCGCCACAAATTTTACCTCAACACAATTTTTGCTCGGCTATATTGCATGGCTGATTCTCGCGATAGGCGTTGTTAATGGCATCTTGGCGACGATCAAGACTAGACGAAACGCCTAGCAACAATTGAATTTCTAGTGCAGTTCACCAGGTCGTCTTACGTACAGTATCGGAATTAATACTAGTGTAATTACAACTGAGAACATGAGTCCAAACATCACCGCGTATGCGAGCGGTGCCCACATGTCGCCAGCATAGGTGAGCGGTATCATACCGATCACTGTGGTGATGGTTGTAAGCATGATGGGTCTAAGTCGGTTCCCTGCAGCTTCGAGAACAACCTCAGAAATTGCCATTTCTGGTTTTAGCCGTCGCAGATTGTTCATCGTGTCGATCAGCAGAATCGAGTTATTTACCACAATACCCGAGAGTGCGATGAAGCCCATAATGGCAGGGAAGGAGAGCGGATTCCTCGTGAGAGCTAGGCCACCCATCACACCGATAAGGGAATAGGGCAAAATAGACAAGACGTAGCGAGTATGGAGGTACGAGTTGAATTGCAGTACGAGAATACCAACCATTAGAAGCACGCCGACAATAAGAGCCATAAACATTTCAATAAAGGCTTTGTTTGATTCTTCAGTTTCGCCACCTCCCGTACTGATCTCGATGCTCTCTGGAATGGTTAAGCTAGATTTAAGTTCATCTAGAACGAGAGTCTGCAGTTCACGAGCGTTAGCTCCTTCTGCCACATCGGCGGTGACGCTCACCACTCGTTTACCGCCCTCGTGCTGTATAGCAGAGCTTGATTCGCGCAATGATGTCGCCACTAGACTAGAAAGCGGCACAGAACCCTCTTGGGTCCGAATCGGAATTTGTTGAAGTGCGCTGATATCAGTAATACGCGTAGTTTCGTTCGTGGCACTCTCAGAGTTATTGAGATTAAGCTTGACCACCACACCAATATCTTCTTCAAGGGTTGTGAGTGACGTCGCTTTTGTCCCGTACACAGCAGTGCGAGCAATTTGCGAAATAGTTGCTGGATTTAAACCAAGAGCAGCTGCTTTAGCGCGATCAAGTTCTAGCACAAATTCGGTACCGTTATTGTTGGTACTGGTTTCAACATTGATGATCCCAGGTTGTGTTTTGAATATTTCTGCAGAACGGTTGGCAAGCCTTGTAAGTTCATTCAAGTCATCACCGAGGAATTTCACGAGAATAGCTGCACCCGTTGGTGGACCATCACTCGGTTGGCTCACGGTCACCTTGATGTCGTTCAGTTTCATCATTTCAGCTCGGAGAGCTTCGACAATTTCTGAGCTCGTTTGCTCTCGATCGAGTGAGAGATTGATAAAAATGTTAGCGAACTTTTCGCCTGTGCCACCAGAGCCGAATTGGCTACCGCTACCGACCGTCACTGAAAATGAGATGATCTCAGGCACTGTGTAGAGAACTTCTTCAACCCGACGGACTGCAATGTCAGTCACTTCCTTGGTCGTACCTTCCGCATTCTCTACCTCAACGATCAGATAATCGACATCACTTTGTTCAAAGAATGTCACCTTGACTAAATTGAAGGAAGGGAAGATAAGTCCCGTGATGAAAAACGAAATTCCGACCACGAGTGCTACGGCTGGATACCAAATGAGATTTTTTGTCCAGTTTTTAAGGTCGCGGCGGCGCTGGTATTCGCGCACCTGCATGGAAAGCACGTAGACGAGCGGCGCGGCGATCAGTCCCGCAAACATATTTATCGAGAGAGAGAGCGCGAATACCAGCGCCGCTGACAGTAAGGCCAAAAATCGCTGCTGCTTATGTTCGTCAGTGATGTATGGTCGTAGCGCATTCTTGTACCAATTCTCCACAGCATGAGCAAACGCCACTTGTCGTTCCTCGAGCCTTGAGGTGCTCTTTCGGTGCAAAAATGCAGCTGCAAAAAGCGGTACGATCGCAATAGCTACAAACAGTGAAGCTAGCAGCAAGAAGATCAGTGTAAAAGGAATACTGGCAATGAATTGACCGATAATGCCTGAGACTATGAACAGTCCAGTGAACATAGCTACAGTAGTGAGCGTACCCGAGATCAGCGGCACCGCGAACTGATGAGTGGCAGTAATAGCTGCCTCTCGTTTGTTGATCGTTGGGTCATCCTTCATGGCTCGATTGATACCCTCGACCATCACAATCGCAGCATCGACTAAGATTCCAATACCGAGAATGAGCGAAAAAAGACTAAGGAAGTTGATCGTGTTACCAGAGAAATACAGGCCGATGAAGCCAAACAAAAAGGAAAGCGGGACGGCAGCACCAGCGAGTAAACCTTCACGCCAGCCGATAGCTATCACTAGTAAAAGTACTACCAAAATAACAGTCTGTAGCCCTGATCCAGAAAGTCGAACAAGATCTTTTTTAATCTGATTACCGGCATCAAGTACAACTGCGGTAGCGATTCCATCAAGCAGTTCACTGGGTTGCTGTAAAAATGTGATGCGCTTATTTACAGCACCGGCGATCTTTGTGATGTCTCCACCAGATCGCTTGTACACATTGAGAGTGATAGAGTTTAGTGATGGCTCACCAGTTAAACTAAGACGCGAAAGCGAATCCGCAGGCGCTAAGCCATCTTCTATGATCGCTATATCTCGAACGTAGACCGGTTGACCGCCTTTAGTAGCGATCGCCACATCACGTACTGCCTCGCTATTCTGAATATCTCCTTCAAAAGCAACATTGTACGCAACTCCATCAGTGACGATCTGACCAAGCGGAAACGAAACGTTCGCACTGCGAAGTGTAGTAATGATCTCATTTAATGTGAGGTCGTACCGAACAAGCGCGGTCTGGTCGACAATGAGTGCTACTTCACGGTTACGCACACCTTGAAATTCGACACGAGACACTCCAGATAGTGTTTCTATTTCTTTCTCGAGCTGGTCAGCCAACTCAGTATATTCAAAATCAGTCAGCTCACCGGAAAGAGCGATGGTAAGAATCGGTTGGTCGACAAAATCTACTTCAGAAACCACGTGATCCTCTGCATCAGCCGGGAGTCCCCGCTCAATACTGTCCATTTCATCCTTGAGATCTTGTATCGACTTTTCAATTTCAGCATCAGCTTCAAATTCCACGACCACCGACGAAAATCCCTCACGTGATGTCGACGTAATCTTTTTAACATTTTCAAGACTGGTAAGACCACGTTCGATCTCGTTCGTGATGAGCGATTCCACATCAGCAGCCGGCGCACCTGGGTAAGCTACCGAGACAACTCCAACCGGAATTACCACATCTGGCGCTGATTCTTTCGGGATCGTTACCAAGCTGTAACCACCGATCGCGAGTAGTGCGACCAATAGCAGATAAGTGAATTTGTCGTTTCTTATGAAAAAGTCGAGCATACCTATTTCATTAGTTCTACTCCAGTGCCAGCCTGTAGACCACGAGCGTCTTTCACGAAGGGTTCACTGGCCGTGAGTCCTTCAAGGATCTCGACTGCGCCGCCTCGGACAACACCAAGAGTGATCGGTCGGGCTTCAATTTTCCCGTCAACCACTACAAAAACGAAACCGTTCTCAATTTCAAATTTTACTGCAGAGAGTGGCACTGTAACTATGTCTAAAGTATCAGCTGACGCATCAGCTACCTCTTTGGTGATGCGTACAGTATCACCATTCGTGACATCAGTACCTTCAGCGGCAATTCTTACTTCCGTTTTTCCGGTTGCGCTATCAACGGCTGGTGCGATTTGTGTCACACGACCCTCGACTCCATCGTTGATCATGACGGTGTCACCGACAGTCAGAAAATTTCGTTCGTTGTCACTGATATAGGTCACGATCTCTAATGCAGCATTATTGGCAATGGTCGCTACTGGTGCAAACAAAGAAACAAAATCGCCAGGACGGACAGACAGAGAATTCACCGTACCACTGATCGGACTGCGGAAAATGGTCTTCCCGAGATTAGCTTCTGCTGCACGCAGTGCTCCAAGCGCTTGCTTAACCTGTGCATCTGCGGCTGAGGCGTCGCCTCCGGTTGCCGTCGCCGTGGCACGAGCGAACGCGTCATTGGCAGTTGCCAGTCCAGACTTAGCGGCTTCCATACTTGAGAGGGTTCCGATAAGTGTCGTACGCAAGTTGGTGAACGTGACTTCATCAGCAACATACTCATCATCGGACTGTTGATCGAAGATGTACAAAAAGATATCAATCATCGCGATTGTCCGTTCAACATTTTCTTTAGCGTAAACAAACTCAGACGACAGATCACTCGACAGTGTGAGAGAATCAACTCGTGCTTGCCAGGTTGGCAAAATGTCCTGGTAGGCCACTCGTTCATTGTTGAGATCCATCGTGTAGCCACGACCGCCCACTCGTAGCCCAGGGAGTGGAGAATTGGGCTGGGCAAAGAATTTATCAATATTTGACACTACGACGCTGTTTGTTGTCGTGTAGGCTGAGCGAACAGAAGTGATTACTGTCTCCCTTGCACTTGCAAGGCGAGTTTCCGCCTCGCTCACGCCAAATTTTGTCTGCGAAGCCGCCGCGAGTGCCGCTTCGTACACACCCTCAGCTTGGAGCACAGTAGCGCGTTCGGCGGCATTTTCAGTACTACCTATCACCGCTCCGGCAGAAATGCGTTGACCCAGAGTGACATTGACAAATACAACCCGGCCAGCTCGCTCAGATGTGATGTTCGCCTCACTAAAGGCACGGGCTGTTCCCACGAGTGAAAGCGCTTGCGTGCCGGCAAATTCTTGCGCGGTGATGAGTTGGACAACTGGCTTTTGCGTAGTCACTAGGCTCACTTTTTCTGATTCAGCTGACAAAAACATCCCCAGCACAACCACAACTAAAGCAACCACAGTAATCCATAGAATAGAAGTTCTATGCGACCATTTCTTTAGAAACTCAAATACACGCATAAATATAACAACAGCGATTAATTAGGGCTGTGATAATACCATTAATTTAACGGTTTGTCTATGTTAAGAGAAAATAAAAGATACCAGAACGTATGATACAATCTGCCGCATATGTTTGGAAAAATGAAACAGTTTGCGATGAAGAAAGTACTTCAATCGCAGATGAAAAATGTGCCTGAGGATCAGCAGAAGATGATCATGGAGATGCTTGAGAAAGACCCTGTTCTCTTTGAGAAGATTGCCAAGGAAATGCAAGCGGAGCTTAAGGCCAATGGCAATAATCAGATGGCGGCGGCCATGAAAGTCTTGCCAAAGTATCAGCAACAGATAATGGCGGTCATGAGCCCAGAGATGAAAGAGAAGCTTGTGAAGATGCAGATGGGAGCGCAGGGGCAGTTCAATGCTGACGGAAGCGTTCGAAGATAGTGATGGTTGCGGCCAGCCCTTCGGGCCGGCCGCTACGTAATCAACAGGGCGCCGGCGAAGCCGGCGCTCTTTGACGTTACAATAGCAGCATATGGAAACTAAAAAGATCGTTATCATTTGTGGTCACCCCGACGCCGACACCTTCACTGGCACTATGTTAGATCACTACCAGGCTGGAGCTGAAGATATTGGTCATGAAGTTAGGCGTTTTAATCTCGGAGAGCTAAATTTTGATCCGATTCTCCATGTGGGTTACAAGCAGATTCAGCAACTTGAACCCGATCTTCTTATGCTGCAGGACGCAATTAGAGAATGCGACCATCTCGTGATCGGTTATCCTAACTGGTGGTGCACTATGCCTGCGCTCCTCAAGGGTCTGTTCGATCGATTCTGGCTTCCTGGATTTGCTTTTAACTTTAATAAGCAAACAAAGAAAATTGAGAAGCACTTGGCAGGGAAGACAGCTCGCGTATTTATCATGTCTGGTTCACACAGCCCGTTTAAGACTTGGTGGCAGTTTGGTGACTACACCAACGAGATTCAGTACGGCATTTTGGAATTCGCTGGCATCAAGACAGAGGTTAGCCCGTACGGGCCCGTAGAAAAAGTAAGTGATGACCAAAGATATATGTGGATCAAGGAGGCCGAACAGCTAGGAAAAAGGGCTGCGTAGCTTGACAAAACGCTTTTTTTCTGTATAATCTTAGAAGATACATCCGCTCGTTTTGAACGGATCCCAGTAACTTTTAAAGAAGGAGATTACGATGAAAATCATCGTTTCATTGTTTGCTGCTATGTTTCTGGCTGGCTGCGCTGGCTCAAACCCGTACCATGATTCAACTGTTCGGATGCAACACGCATCAAGCATGAACACTGCGATTGTCAATAATGCAATCGCTACCATGCAATGCCCCCCGGGTTACCAGGAGGTAAAAAATAATGTTCGCATCGACAAGCGGGTCTGGTCGGAGTATTCCGAAGAGATTGGTGGACGTCGGTCCAATACCTACTTTCCTCGTGCCGAACATGATGCTGGTGATCAGACTCGCGGAGACGGGAGGCTCAAATGCGAACGTATCAAATAGCAATCATTGCCGCACTCTTCGGCGGTTGCGCTGTCACTAATGTGCGGGTTGAGACGGTTGGTCTTCCGCCTTCGGTGGCAGCAAAACTTGCTGCTGCTTCGCTACCGGCGACCCAATGCTCTGGAGAACAAGAGCAACGGATCAAGGCGGAAGCTCAAGCAGAGCTCACCACACACGGCTTTCTTAAACAGCAGGTCAAGGTAAGGAAGGAGTGCCTTCTTAAAAAATAAGCGTCATGAACATCGTTCATGACGCTTTTCTTATTACGGTTCGAAATGATCAGGCTGATGTAGTTTCTCGGCTGTGTATTGAGATGATAATTTTCCAAAAATGGCAAAATCCCTTCTTCTAAATTTGTACCAATTTAAACGCCGACCGTAAGCATCATGGTGTAGCTCAGCGTATCGGCGCCAGCTTCCCAAATATTCAGACGGGACTGGAAACATCACATGTCTAAAACATTGATCAAAATAATGATCATAGACGGCTGTAAAGAGCTTACTAAACAAGGGATACGATTCAGGATGACTATTGTTTGTCCAGTAAAAATGAACATGTAGCTGATCGTTACCAAGCGAGAGTGCAGTAACAGCTGTTGGATACAGATCGTCCTCATAGTAAGCGTAGAAGAATCGACCTTTTTGCGTAACAAGATCTATTTGGACACGCTTCTCATAATCGGAGCATTTTCCAATACAAAAGAGCTTAAAACCTGGAGTGTTTCTTGCGACCCTCAGAAAAGGATCCCACCACACCTGACTTATTTGGATATTTACATCCATTCCGTACTCCTCAAGAACTATCTGAGTGTACTATAGAGCGTTTATCCGCTTTCGCAAGTTGCTATGGTATTATGCAAACATGCAAAAAAGTTTTTTTCGCGAAACCGCTGGAGTGGTAATGCGCGCATTTATAGTACTCGTAACCATCGTCATTTC
Organism: Candidatus Elulimicrobium sp.; assembly: GCA_022730015.1. Taxonomy (GTDB): domain Bacteria; phylum Patescibacteriota; class Minisyncoccia; order Phycocordibacterales; family UBA918; genus OLB19. Next base: position 73,046 of record DZBU01000001.1, read on the forward strand.
GATCGTATCAATAACCACGCTATATGAAGTAGAAAGTAAAGTAAGTGACGGATCCTGCAATATTGCCGTATTGCCAATTGAAGGGGTCATACTACCTTTTCATGGCCTGATTGATTATGAAATGATTACTACTCCTGAGGCTGTCGAGACTTTTATGACAGCCGTTGAAGAGGATGAAAATATTAGGGGCGTACTTGTGGAGATCAATTCTCCAGGTGGAACCCCTGTCGCTTCAGCTCGAATTGCCGAACGTTTTCGTGATACGTCACTCCCCGTCGTCGGACTGATCGGTGATTTGGCTGCTTCTGGAGGTTACATGGTTGCCGCTGCTTCTGATTATCTCATTGCCTCTCCGATGTCAGACGTCGGCAGTATCGGAGTTAACATGTCATACGTTGAAGAATCAAAAAAGAACGAGGACGAGGGATTAACATACGTACAGCTCACCAGTGGGAAATTTAAAGATATTGGTAACCCCAACCGACCGATTACTGAAGAAGAGCGGGCTCTGCTTGAAGCAGATTTACAGCTAGTTCACGATGAATTTGTGAATTTGGTCATCAACTATCGCGACATGGACAGGACAGTTGTGGAGGGCTTGGCTGACGGTTCGTCTATGCCGGGTATTCGTGCACTCGAGGTTGGTCTTGTTGATGGTCTTGGTGGACGAGCTCAGGCGCGCGATGCGTTTGCGACTATACTAGAAACAGATGCTGTAGCCATTCAGTTTTGTGAATATCACCGAGGTTTTCTTTCGCTTTAATCTGTAGCATCATTGCTTGAAAGCGTCCAGAAAGGAGTACAGTATGCTGATGTCGATCTTGAGGAGGGTATGGGTTTTGTCGGAGTAACCATACTAGAACTAATCAATGATGTGATGTGTGAATCGTAAATCTCACATCAGTTTCAAAAGCCACACAACGTGCGGCTTTTTGGTTTGGACAACATGATTTAAACTGAAGTTTTGATTTACAATTTAAATCTGCTACTCTAACTCGCATATGTCACTATCTGTAGGAATCGTAGGACTTCCAAACGTTGGTAAATCAACACTGTTTACAGCGCTAACGCGCAATGAGGTGTTAATTGCCAATTATCCCTTTGCCACGATCGATCCTTCGGTCGGGGTTGTTGCGGTACCTGACAAACGACTGGAGACTCTATCAAAGATCTCCGGTTCAGAGACGATCATCCCTGCTATCGTGGAATTTGTTGATATTGCTGGGTTGGTGGAAGGCGCATCAACTGGTGAAGGACTTGGGAATAAGTTCCTCGCCAATATTCGAGAGACTAATATGATCGCTGAGGTGGTGCGTATTTTCGAAGACAGTGAGATACATCACGTCTCTGGAAGTATCGATCCACTCGGTGACATCGAAACCATCAATCTTGAACTCATCATGGCTGATGCTGAAACAGTCTCTAGGCGACTCGGCAACGTTGAACGTGACACTAAACGAGGTGATAAAACGGCGGTTATTGAGAAGGCTGCGCTGGAGCGTTTGCTGCCACATCTGGAGGCTGGTCATCTAGCGAATAATCTTGGCCTCACTGATGATGAGCGAGAAGTCATTAAAGGCTTACACCTTCTCACGATGAAGCCTTTTTTATACGTATGCAACAAAAAACAAGATGCTTTCAATCTCGATGAACAAAACGATGAGCGCTGGCTGGAGCTCCTGTCGTTCTTCGAGCAAAGCGGCTCTGAGTACGTAGTGGTGGATGCTGGCATGGAGCATGAGCTTCGGGATCTCAGTGACGAGGAGAAGAATGAGTTTCGACGTGAGTACGGTGCTCAGGAAAGTGGCGTCGAGGCACTCATTCGGGCCTGTTACCATCGCTTGGGCTTGATGAGTTACTTCACCACTGGTGAAAAGGAAACTCGAGCTTGGACAGTACCAATCGGTTCAACGGGGCCAGAAGCGGGAGCCGCGATCCATTCAGATTTTCAAACTAAATACATTCGCGCCCAAGTAGTCTCATTTGCCGATCTAGTAACAGCAGGAAGTAAGGCCGCTGCACGTGAACAGGGGAAGCTTCGTACAGAAGGAAAAGAATATATTGTGCAAGACGGCGATGTGATCGAGTTCATGCACTCGTAGCGATTTAAAAAGGCCGGCCCCTTCGGGGCCGGCCTTTTCCTAACTTAACTCAGTCGGTGGATTCACTCGCTGGACCGGACTCACTATATTGGGATCCCATTTTGCATCAATAACTCCATGTTTCTCTTCAAACTCATTAAGTTGGTGCGTGAGATACTGCTGTAGTCGTTTTGTGTGTTGTGGTGTGAGCGTATAGATCGTACCTTGATTTCCAGAGGTGAGTCCCATAACAAAATACTCTGGAGTAAAGGCAACACTGACACTCTCACAAAATAGCTTCGGTGCTTTTTTAAGATCTTCTTGTTTCATGTTCAGCAGTATACTCCACTGTACCTGCTCTGAAAACTTGCATTTTCTGGCAAGGAGAACAAAATATCTGTAGACGTGGGTTTATTAGTATAAGCCTAATTACTATGAAAATTCATACTTTTGTAGCGCCAGTACTTATCTCAGTACTTGTACTAGCAGCGACCGTTGTAACAACTCCAATAACTCTTGCAGCATGTAGCCAGACAGGATTTATAAATTCACAAGGTAGGTGCATGAGTTCGTTCCCGAGCGCTTGGAACTGGTCATACCAATACCAAAATCGCTATGTGGAGTTTCACGATCAAACACTCCTTGCCCTCATCGAGCACCTTCGAGAAATGATTCGTCAACTCGAAGAGCAGCTTGGTGAAGATCTAAATGAAGATGAGATTTCAGTGGCAACCCGAAGCGCAATTGATGTATTAGATGATGGTGCTACACTGCGCGGTCGCGTTTATTTAGGAGACTACGATGAAGCGACAGTGTATTTTGAGTACGGTCGATCTCGTGCAGACTTAGATAAGAAAACCAGCGATGAGGTGATCGAAGAAGGAGACGACTATACTTTTGAGACGGATGTTGATGGCCTCTACGATGATACAGTCTATTACTACCGTGCAGTAGCAGAAGTAGAAGATGATACTGATCATGGAGCGATCTATTCGTTCAAGACCTCAGACACTTCAATGAACGACGAACCAACACTCAATACTTATGACGCAACAAACATTGAGGAAACCAGCGCAAGATTAAGTGGATATGTTGACATGAACGATTACCGTAACGGAACAATATTCCTTGCCTATGGTGAGGACGAGTCTTTGGTGGATGACATTGCCGGTGACTACACTGAATACGCTGAGATAGAAGAGTCAGGTGACGATTTACAAAAGATTCTGCTGGACTCTGATCTCGACTCTTCTGCAACATACCAAAAAACTGTTTATGAGCTCGATTCCGATTCGACCGTATATCACTCGATCTGTGTTGAATACGAAGATACTGATGATGATGCTATCATTGTCTGTGGAGATACAAAATCTTTCGAGACTGACAATTACTAATCACCGATCACACTAAATTATATGGAAAATCACACCGCAAAACATTTTGTACTACAGCTCGGCTCACTCGCAAGCATGTACCTTTCGCTCAGTTTTTTACTCGTACTCATCTTTGGAGTCGTTAACCTAGCCTTTCCAGACGCAGCAGAGGGGATCTGGGCGATAGAGGAAGCTAATAGCCAAATTCGCATGGGAATCGCCATGACGATCGTCTTCTTACCCACCTATCTTATTCTGACGAGACTGGTGAACAAAACGAGACGACAGAAACACACCAGTAATTATCTTGGCCTGACCAAATGGCTCATCTATCTTTCGCTTCTCATTGGTGGGGCTGCACTTCTCATTGACCTGGTAGTGGTCATCAATACCTTCCTCGAAGGTGAGATCACACAGCGGTTTGTCCTCAAGGCCCTCGCCGTTCTTCTGGTGATCGGAGCAGCCTTCTACTACTACCTCATGGACGCTCGCGGTTACTGGCTTAGTAACGAAAAGCGCTCGATCATGTTCGGAGCAGTAGCGGGGATCATTAGTCTCGTCTTTGTTGTTTTCGGTTTCGCCTCCATCGACGCGCCAGCTGAAGTACGCGAGAAGAGGTTAGATATGACACAGACCTCTGACCTGCAAATAATTCAGGGACAGATCCAAAACTATCTCGTCATGAATGAGGCGTTGCCAGCAACGCTCGACAACCTCACGAGCGAAATTATGCCGATCGCTCCGGAAGGAAGAATGGCCTACCGCTATGAGCTTACGGAAAAGGGCTTTCGTCTCTGCGCGACCTTCGCAGCAGCTTCCGAAAAGGGTGAATACATGTACGGAACAACAGCCTATGCTCCCGAGATCAAGACAGCCGTCATTCTGAATCCCGACAACTGGGAGCACGGGGAAGGTGAGTGGTGTTTTGAGCGAGTGGTGAAGTAGAGTTGACTGACCGTAAGGCCGGACGCGCTCGCACTAGTTTTTTAAGGAGACGTTAGTCGACTATAAAAACGGAAGTACTCTTGGGGGGTGCGCGGCTGGCCTTTACTTTGACTATTTCCACAATGATGGCAAAATGACCTTTACATTATTGGGTAATCGGAGGACTTCATGCACAAGCGTTTTGATCATAGAGAGATAGAAAAAAAGTGGCAAGAGAAATGGCGAACTGACGGTTTGTACGACATCGGCGAGCGTGATCAAACAAAAGAGAAAGAGTACGTGCTTGTCGAGTGGCCGTACCCTTCGGGCAACCTCCACATCGGTCACTGGCACGCTTTTGCTGTCCCAGATATCTATGTCCGCTACCGTCGCATGAACGGTGTGCAAGTGCTGTACCCAATGGGTTTTGATGCGTTTGGTCTACCCGCCGAAAATGCCGCGATCAAACATAAGCTCAACCCACGCGAGTGGACCGAAAGCAACATGGCGTACATGCGCAAGCAGCTTGATAGCATGGGTAACGCCTTCTCGTGGGACAAAACAACCTCATCAACAGACCCTGAATACTACAAGTGGACCCAGTGGATGTTCACCAAATTCTTTGAACATGACATAGCATATCGTGGTGAAGGAGTCGTGAATTGGTGCCCAGGTTGCCACACCGTCATTGCCAATGAACAAGTGCAGTCGGACAATACCTGCGAACGCTGTGACAGTATCATTGAAAAGAAAAAAATGCCGCAGTGGATGATTCGTATTACTGATTTTGCTAACGAACTCATCGACGACATCGAGCCACTCAACTGGCCAGACCACATCAAGGAATCTCAAAAGAATTGGATCGGGCGGAGTAAGGGTGCTGAAATTGATTTTGTATTATCAGTGGGTGAAAAAGTAACGATCTTTACGACTCGTCCAGACACCCTCTTTGGTGCGACGTATCTGGTACTTGCGCCAGAACATGAACTTGTCCAAAAATATAAAAACCAGATCTTAAATTTGACTGAAGTCGGGCAGTACATCAAGACCAGCAGCCAGAAGGCTGAAGCCGATCGTCTTGACGCCAGCAAGGAAAAAACTGGCGTGAAACTTGAGGGTATCACTGCAACCAATCCGGGGAACAACGAACAAATTCCTGTTTACATCGCCGACTATGTCCTCGCTGGCTACGGTACTGGCGCCATTATGGCGGTGCCGGCGCACGATGAGCGTGACTTTGCGTTTGCGAAGAAGTTTAGCCTACCGGTCAAACAGGTTGTCGGAAAAATTTGTGGCAGAAGGGAAAGCATCGGCAAACACAGGACGGGCGTATACGGTCTATTGCAAAACGAGAAGGGTGAATATCTAATACAGCATTTTAAAAAACATAATTATCATTGGTTACCCGGGGGAGGTTTGGAAGATGGGGAAGATCATGAGGAGTGCTTAATGCGGGAATTAAAAGAAGAGACAGGATTCTCTAACTTCACAAACATAACTAAACTCACTGAGATCTTTCTTGATTACACACCTAAAGCTGGTAATGAATCAGCCAGAAACCACTCAATTATTTATTTTGCTAAAGTGGATTCTTCTAATCAAGGTGATATCTCGTTAACGCCTGGAGAGACTGAACACGGACTCAGCACTGAATGGGTACCTCCAGATAAAATTGATCAGTACTTACGTAACACTTCAATGGAAGAGCGGTCTGAATTTATAAAGACTGCGATCGCTTGCGCAGAGGGAGGAAATTATGCAGGTGGCGGAATTTTACTGAACTCCTGTGAGTTTGATGGGATTAATTCAGATGAGGCAAAGGTTGCCATCACTAGAAAGGTTGGGGGTCGACTTACGAATACCTACCGCCTTCGCGACTGGTCAATTGGTCGACAGCGGTACTGGGGGACACCGATTCCGATTGTGTATGATCCGGAAGGGAGAGCGCATCCAGTGCCGCTAGAGCATTTGCCGTGGCGCCTCCCCGAGGACGTTGATTTCACACCGACAGGGGAGGCGCCACTGGCTAAGTCTGCCGAACTCAAACAGCGCACCGAGGAGCTCTTTGGTGCCGGTTGGACACCCGAAGTAGAAACCATGGACACTTTTGTGGATTCTTCTTGGTACTACCTACGCTACATCGACAATCATAATGCGGCAGAATTTTCGAGCCTGGAAGCTCAAAAGACCTGGCTGCCGATCGATATTTACTTTGGTGGGGCAGAACACAACACGATGCACTTACTGTACTCGCGCTTTTGGTTGAAAGCGCTGAAGCGGCTTGGCCTAGCCGAGCATGCCGAGCCATATGCTAGGCGCGTGAACCGTGGACTTATCCTTGGTCCCGATGGAAACAAGATGAGTAAGAGTAAAGGAAATGTCGTTGATCCAGACGAGCAGGTGGAACGAGTTGGTGCTGATACCGTGAAAATGTATCTTGCATTCATGGGGCCATATGGCGAGATGGCAAATTACCCATGGGACATGGGAGGTATCGCTGGCCTTCGTCGCTTCTTGGAGCGCATATACGGACTTTCGGATCATCTCAAGAATGAAATGAGCGAGGGTGAAGAAAATCTCCTCCATAAGACGATTAAAAAAGTGACTGAAGATATCAAGGTCTTTAAGTTCAATACCGCTATTAGCGCCATGATGATATTTGTGAATCAGGTAGAAAAAACTGGCCTAACTAAAGGGTCATATGAGATACTTTTGCAACTATTAGCACCATTTGCGCCACACCTCACCGAGGAATTGTGGGCCACAGCAGGGAAGACAACCAGTATTCACACCTGTGCGTTTCCCACTTTTGATCCAGAGCTAGCGAAGAATGATACTGTTACGATCGGTGTACAAATTAATGGTAAGGTGCGAGGGCAAATTACGGTTTCTCCCTCTGCCGCAGAAAATGAAGTCCTTGCGGCAGTTCAAGCCACAGAGCAACTGCAGACCAGATTATCAGAGTCAACCATACTTAGGGTAGTGTATGTCCCCGGTAAGATATTGAACATTGTCATCAAGGATTAGTGTGATACACTCAAGGTGTTGACCAACTGTGGTGCTCATGTTATAAATTTGGCCACGCATTGAAGATTGAGCAACATACCAACCTTCTATTTATTATGATTTCATTCAAACCAAAACAAGTCACCAAAACATTGCTTGATGTGCTACCTGAACGTGCTCGCGACGTACTCGAAAAACGATACGGACTTGGCACTGACGGTGAAACCTACACGCTTGAAGCAATCGGCCAATCGTACGGTATCACTCGTGAGCGAGTGCGACAGATTGAAAACTACGGTATCCAATCTATTCAAAAGTCCGATGTCTATAAAAAACACTACGAGCTTTTCATTGAGATGCAAAAGCTTATCGATCAGCTCGGCGGCGGACTTATCGCAGAGCACGTTTTGCTCGACGAGCTTTCAAGCGATCCAGTCATTCGAAATCATCTCTATTTCCTACTTGTTGTTGGTGATCCGTTTTATAAGAGCAAAGAGAGCTCACAGTACACTCATCGCTGGTTTACTGAACGGAAGACTCTCGATGCTGTCGAAAAGGCGCTACAAGGTGTCCACGACAAGCTCAGTCCTGACGAGCTGGTGAGTGAACATGAGATAATCAATCGATTCCGTACAGAGCTAGCTGAGATTGCAGCTGATCATAATGAAGAGGTCTTAAAGCGCTGGCTTTCTATTTCTAAGCAAATCGGACGCAACCCACTTGGAGATTGGGGACCTGCTGAGAGTCCAAATGTCCGTGTGAAGGGAATTCGTGATTACGCGTACCTCGCTGTAAAGCGACATGGCTCGCCGATGCACTTTCGAGAAGTAGCAACAGCAATCAATGAACTCTTTGGTCACAAGGCACATATCGCCACTACACACAATGAACTCATTAAGGACTCAAGATTTGTCCTCGTTGGTCGAGGGCTCTACGCTCTGACCGAGTGGGGATACACTTCAGGAGTCGTCAAAGACGTATTGCGAGAGATCCTCTCTCACGACGGACCACTCTCTCGCGAGGAAATCATTGATAAGGTTCGAAAAGAGCGATACGTTAAGGATAATACTATTCTTGTAAATCTCCAGGACGCAAACCTTTTTAAGAGGTTGGCAAACGGTACCTATACGCTAACTGAATAATATAGAGCAAAAAGCATAGTTGGGCATTTTGTCCAACTATGCTTTTTTTGTGGTGTAGAATAGAGGGCATGAGTTCAACGTTTCGAACAATCTTTGGTGCCATCATGGTTCCGCTTTTTTTGTTCATCGCCTTAGGCATAATGTTTTACATGTTCAAACTGCTGAACGTGGATGTTGAGCGGATCTTGACCATTGTTATCGCTCTCTCTCCAATCTGGCTCCCATATACTCTATTTTATGTCACCTATAATATGTGGATGTGGTCAGTGCGAGAGAAATTTAAATTTGAAAACGGTCGTAGCACATTGCGCATTAAGCTTCCACAAGAGGTACTAAAATCCCCGGAAGCGATGGAGAGTATTCTTGCTCAAATATTCAATCCAAATGGTCCTGACAATCTCATGCAGTCATACTTAGACGGGAAGCATCCATTGGTCTCTAGTCTCGAAATAGCATCAATCGGCGGTGAAGTTCGCTTCTACGCAAACGTCCCTACAAAAAAGGTTAAAAATGCGCTCGAATCTCAACTGTATGCACAGTACCCTGGTATTGAAGTTACTGAAGAACTTATCGACTACACTGCGGAGGTGCAATGGAATCCGAAAAAGTGGGATCTTCTTTCTTTCCATATTGTCAAAAAGAGTAAGTCTAGTGAAGATGACGTGTTGCCAATCAAGACCTATATTGACTTTGGTCTCGATAGGCAACCGAAAGAGGAATTAAAGTTTGAGCCAATGTCACCACTCATTGAGCACCTTGGATCAGCCAAGCCTCACGAGCGTATTTGGATACAGATCCTGATGACTCCACACGCTAAAAAGAGTTTCAAGACGGGTAGCCTAAGTAAGGTTGATACGTGGGAATCCTTAGCAAAGAAAAAGATCGATTCGCTCATGGGAAGAGATAAACTTGGACTGGGCGCAGAGGAGACAGAGAGTCGGCCAGTTCTCACCATGGGAGAACGTGACACGATCGCAGCTATTGAGCGAAATGTGAGTAAGTACGCGTACTCAGTAGGCATCCGTGCCATGTACATTACGGAGGTGGGTAAATTTAATGCTGATATGATCGGTCCGATATTACGTTCATTTGGACAGTACGACATGCTCGGAAGAGCTAGTCTTGGACCGCTTTGGAGAACAGACTTTAATTATAACTTTTTTCAAGATTTTACCGGAGAAAGAAAAAGAAGAGCCAAGAAAAATGAACTTGAATATTACAAGGCTCGTTACTACAACATCGGTGATCAAAAATCAAAGCTCGACCGTGAGCGCATCATGTCTATAGAGGAAATCGCTACCATCTACCACATACCTGGTACCTCGGTAATCACACCGAGCCTGTCGCGCGTTGAAAATACAAGAAGAGAAGCACCGGCAAACTTGCCGATTGGTAATTTCCGATAAGGTAACGTAAGACATAATTTATGTTTGATGAGCAACTAACATTCACTCCCAAACTTCCTCAGACTGATCCTGAACAGTCTCGGAATAGTTTTGTACGAAGACATGCAAAACTTTTTTTTGCACTTCTTTCTGTCGTTATTTCTCTTGCTAGTGTTAGTTATTTTTTCATTCTCACGCTAAACAAAGCACCGAATGAATTTCCCATTGGAGAACCAATTACTATTGAGGTTGGTACGAGCGCGAGAGAAATCGCCAGTATTCTAAAAAGTGAGGGGGTTGTGCGTTCAGAAGCACTACTTTACTACACCATGGTATTGTTCCATGATCCCGCAAGCATAAAGGCAAGTACCTACATCTTTCCTGAACCACTTCCAACCATTGAGATTGCTCGACGTCTCAGTGAAGGTGATTTTGATACTGACTTGATACGCTTCACCCACATTGAGGGTGAACGAGCGAGCATGATTGCCAAGCGAGCATCTCTTCTACTGCCTGAATTTAATCCCGAGCGCTTCATCAGTGCAGCAGAACCACACGAGGGCAAACTCTTCCCTGAAACCTACTTTATTCCAGCCACCTTTACTGATGAAGCGTTGCTAGAACTTATGCTTCAAACCTTTGCTGATCAGATCAAACCTCTACAAGAGCAAATTGAGGCTGCATCGTTTTCACTAGACGAGATCCTTGTTCTTGCCTCAATCATTGAGCGAGAAGCAAATGATAACGAGTCAAAACGTCTTGTCGCCAGTGTCCTGCTAAATCGAATCGAGATAGGCATGGCACTGCAAGCTGACGCATCTATTGAATACATACTCGATAAGCCACTCTCTGAACTAACGCCAGAAGATCTTAAGATCGATTCACCATACAACACATATTTGTACCCTGGGTTGCCACCAACACCGATCGGGAATCCCGGCCTTGAAGCTATCCTTGCTGTCCTAGAGCCAACTCCAAGCGATTATTTTTACTACATAACTGACGATGAAGGTGTCTTTCATTTCGCCAAGACTTACGATGAGCACCTCGCCAACATCGAGCGCTATTTACGGTAGGGAGTCGGTTGTGATAGCGTACTCACTATGAATAAAAGGCAGACTGTTTTTGTGGGGCTTTCTGGAGGAGTCGACTCTAGCGTGGCTGCCGCGCGCCTTTTGGCGCGCGGCTACAACGTAGTCGGAGTTTTTATTAAGGTCTGGCACCCTGATTTCATGGTCTGCAACTGGGAACAGGAGCGGCTTGATGCCATGCGCGTGGCGGCACATCTGGATATTCCGTTTCTTACCTGCGATGCCGAGACTGAATACCGCGATGCGGTTGCACGATATTTTATTGATGCTTACACCAAGGGCCTAACACCAAATCCTGACGTGATGTGTAATCAATATGTGAAGTTCGGCGCCTTTTTGCGCTTTGCCAAGCAAAAAGGCGCAGACTTCATCGCTACGGGTCATTACGCACAGCGTATCGATACGGAGTTCGGCCCGCAGCTTCATCGCGGGATCGATCACACGAAAGACCAAAGCTATTTTTTGTGGACACTAAGCTCAGAGCAATTAGTATATTCGCTTTTCCCTGTAGGAGACACCACCAAAGCGCAGATTAGAAAGGAAGCTGAGCAATTGAACCTGCCTGTAGCGACCAAGAAGGATAGCCAGGGTATCTGTTTTCTGGGACATATTGATATTCCAGAATTTCTTTCTCATTACACTACACTGGTACCTGGTGAAGTGTTGGACGAGCAAAAAAATGTAATTGGCACACACCGAGGAGCGTTGGTATATACTCTTGGTCAACGCCACGGATTCTCTCTAACAACATACGACGCACAACGAGAACCAATGTTCGTATTGAGCAAGGACCTGAAGGCAAACACGATTACTGTCGGTGCGCACCGGAGTGTCACAAGGCCTGCTACTGAGATCACCCTCAATTCAGTAATCCTTCGAAGTAAGATTAACGACGGTGAAATTATTGAAGCTCAGTTTCGCTATCGACAAGAGCCCTTTGCGGTGCGGGTGCAGATAATCACTGAGAACGAGATTGTCATTGTTCCTCTCAAACCAACCGACCAGCCAGCGGTCGGTCAGTCCTGTGTATTATACAGAGGCGCACATTGTATTGGAGGTGGTATTATTTA
>DZBU01000001.1:85217-101943 GCA_022730015.1 Candidatus Elulimicrobium sp.
GAGCGCAAGCGACTATTGTGAATTTACGCCAGCATTTCGCGCCTTCCTAGCGCAAAATGTCGGCACAAAAGTCTCTTCACTTTTTGTACCTATTTATGCCAACTCTCATCACCAAAGCCGACGGGACTACTGAATTCTTCAAGATTGAAAAATTGAGACGCTCACTGCGGCGAGCAGGAGCTGAGCCGCATGAGGTAAACGAAATCATCGCTGCCGTCAATGAACATTTATACGACGGCATTCAGACACAGGAGATATATCGTTATGCTTTCACCCTGCTGCGCGAAAGTCGCCCTCCTGCTGCGGCACGATACTCACTTCGCCGGGCCCTATTTAACCTCGGTCCAACTGGCTTTCCTTTTGAGCGGTTTCTCGCTCGACTTTTTGAACAAAGCGGCTACACCACTAAAACGGGTATCATTTTACAAGGTTCATGCGCTCCACACGAGATTGATCTTGCAGCTTACAAGACAGACCATAGTTTCGTAGCTGAGGCTAAATTCCACGCTCGACCCGGTGTTAAATCCGATTTGCAGGTTGCCATGTATTCGTATGCTCGATTACTAGACTTAAAAAATAGTAAGATCTGTCAGGATGACATTTGCGGTATAAAGGAGTTTTGGCTCATAACAAACACTAAATTCACTACCACCGCACAAAATTACGGTACCTGTGTTGGACTTAATATGTTGAGCTGGGATTACCCCAAGCGCGACAATCTACATGATCGTATTCAACGAGCAGGAGTATATCCAATCACGGTTTTACAAAATATTACCGCTGCGCAAGCAGAAACATTGATCGCTAAAGATGTTATTCTCTGCACCGATCTCATCAAGCAAGAGCACCTTCTTCGACACCTACACCTGCCGACCCGTAAGCACGAAGCCCTTCTTCAAGAAGCACACAGTATCTGCGTTTCAAAATAGCGATAAAAATAGGGCTTTTTGTCAATCTCTTGCGGTTTCTATGCGTGATATACTCACAGCATTAGTTAATTCAGCAAATCATTTTCGTATGGCAGCAGAAGAACAACAAGACGGACAGAAGACTCTCGTAGCCTTTATCGTCGGACTCCTTATCGGCGGTATGCTAGTTTGGGCTTTCTCAGGCGGAGAAGCAACTGCACCAGTCTCAGAAGAGGCCACTGAAGAAAGTTCAGTAGAGAACACAAAGGCAGATTCAGAAGGTGAAGAAGTTGTAGCTGGCAGTGACAATGCAGGTGTTATTTCGGCACCAGTTCTACAAGTAGGTGAAGGAAACGTAGTTGTCGCTGATCAAGCAGCAGCATTGACTGTCGGTCTTGAAAGTGCAACTTATCCAGTTTCAGAAGGATGGATTGGCGTTCGTGAGTACAATAACGACCAGCTTGGTTACATCCTTGGCGTCGTGCGTTTCAGTGAATCACAGGGACTAGTTCCTAACGAGATCATCTTACAGCGTGCTACCACCGCTGGTAACCGCTACGCGATCGTCGTATACACAGAGAACGGTGACTTCGATTTCAACCTAGCAAATGATGTACAGATTGATCAGATCTTTGATACCTTCGTTGCTCAATAGTTAAAGGCTGCGGTACAGGCGCAAAAAAGACCGGCGTACGCCGGTCTTTTTTGCGCCTGTACCGCAGATGCTATACTTACCAACATGGCAGAATACGTAAAAAAATATAATCCAGATCGGCACGCCGATTGGAATTACGGCGGATCCAAATGGAAACTCTCACGTTCGAAAATTGATTTTTATTTTGAATGTCCACGTTGTTTCTACCTCGATAATGTTCTTGGGACCAAGCGACCAGGTTTCCCATCTTTTAATCTCAACATCGCCGTCGATGAGCTTTTCAAGAAAGAGTTCGATATTCATCGTAGTGCAGGCACAAAGCATCCAATCATTGAAAAATACAATCTTGATGCCGTACCATTTCAGCATGAGCAAATGGACAATTGGCGTGATCCATTCGTGGGCATTACTCATCTGCATCAGCCAACTGAACTAATGGTCAGCGGGGGAGTCGATGATATTTGGGTGACCCCAGAAAATAAGCTGATCATTGTAGACTATAAATCAACTTCTAAAGACGGAAAAATTGAGGCCCTTGGTGATTCACCATGGGAAATGCAGTACACTCGCCAACTCGGCGTGTATCGCTGGCTTCTCGAGCAAAATGGTTTTGAAGTAGAAGAGACTGGGTATTTAGTCTATGCAAACGCAGATAAAGACCAGCCCTCCTTTAATAACACTCTTGTGTTTGAGACAACACTAGTGCCTGTAAAAACTGATGTCGATTGGATAGAACCGACACTTCTTGAAATTAAAAAATGCCTAGATCAAAAGGATTTGCCAGCGGTCGGTGGTAAATGCGAGTACTGCCCCTATCGGGAGGCGGCTGGTAGAAAACTGCAAGCAATTCATTTTGCGAGTAAGAAGTAAGGTCTAAAGAGGGCGAATTGATTCAAAAACATGACACAGTTCTCCAATGAAGTTAACCGCATAGTTAAGAACATCCCAAGAGGGACAGTAATGACCTACGGGGAAGTTGCGAGAGAAGCGGGAAATCCCAAAGCCGCCCGGGCAGTGGCCAATATTATGGCTAAAAATTTTGACCCTGAAATACCCTGTCACCGCGTCATACGCGCAGACGGCCGCCCGGGCGGTTACAACCGTGGTGGTGAAGCAACAAAAAAAGATTTGTTAGCGGCCGAAGGTGTTGTATCATTACGAAATGGCCAGAGACTATGAACTCACTCGCATTTCTTCTCGTGTCGAGCAACTAACAAGAGAGCAAGAACAGCTGCACCACGCGGTCACCCGAACAAAGCGTGAAGAGCAATTTGAAATCGAGCGAATAAAGCGAGAATATGTAGGAAAAATTACAGCCATGGAGGGGCGTCAACAGGAGATCATGCGCGAACTACAGAGTAAAAAGCAAGAATACGTACGCATGGAGCAGCGCACGAGAGATGAGGTCACCCCTAGTATGTCCAGCGTCGAAGCGGACAAGAGACAACGTACGGGAAGGTTCTAATAAAAATTATGTATACCTACAAAGTAGAACAAGCCATCAAAGCCGCCTCACTACTGCACCAGGATCAGCTGCGCAAAGGAGCTGTTCCACTCCCATACATTACTCACCTGATGTCTGTCATGACAATTTTGCGCGACTACACCACTGATGAGGACGTGCTCGTAGCTGCTTTACTCCATGACACACTTGAAGACACCGACTACACCTCAGAAGAATTACGAGAAGACTTTGGTGAGCGAGTCGCTCTTTTAGTAGAGACGGTGACCGAACCCAAATATTTGGGTGAACGCAAATTACCGTGGGTTGAGACAAAGAAGGAATATGCTCGACAGCTTCGCAAAGGCCCTGTCGAAGCAGTGATGATTTCGGCAGCTGACAAAGCACATAATTTCCGAACGATGATCGACGAATATTACAATGATCACGATCGCTTCCTACAAGATTTTGGAACGGACCTCAATGGTCGTTTAGAAGCCTACCAACACATTTCTAACGCTATCAATAACCGTCTGACAGATGGTATAGTACATGAGTTCAACCACACCTTTAAAGCTTTTAATGAATTTATCATCGATGTCCAAGAAAGTACTGAGCGCTTCAAATAAAAACAAAAAGACAGGTTCCATGCCTGGATATGTTTTCAAGCAACACATTGATCAAATTGAGCAATATACCCTAAAAAGCAACGGGTTAAACGTACTTTATTTCCATCGCCCGGACACTGGCGTTGTTACAACCAACATCACATATTTTGTAGGTGCTCGCGACGAAGCCCGTGGTGAGACTGGTATTGCGCACATGCTTGAGCATATGCTCTTCAAGCCTACCAAATACGATCAAGAGCACCACATCAAAGAAGGGGCAGCGATGCATTTTGAGCGGAAGACCGGCAGTATTTTAAACGCCAACACCTGGAAAGACCGTACAACGTACTACTTTAGCTACCCGCAAGAGTATTTTAACGAAGCCCTCCGGATCGAAGCCGACCGCATGCAGAATGTCATTTTGACTGATAAGGTACTCAAGCCTGAACAAGGGAACGTACTCAGCGAGTTCGATATGTACAATGGTGACCCTCATTTTGCACTGGCGGTACAAATGTACAGCGCCGCTTTTCATTCTCACCCCTATGGTCATGAGACCATCGGCTACCGCGAAGACATTGAGGACTACACCGCCGAAAAATTGCAGCGCTACTACCGAAATTACTACCGACCAGACAATGCTGTACTCATGGTGGTAGGCGACATCGACCGCGAGTCAGCACTCCGCGCCGTACGCGAACACTTTAGCAATATCAAGAATCCTGACACAGCGATACCAAGACACGCTGTACGTGAACCAAAACAAGAGGGAATTCGGCGTGTCACCATCGAGCGACCAGCCACCACAAATCTTGTTTCAATCGGATTTAAACACGTTGGTTTTCCACAAAAAGACTGGTTCACCAATAGCATCTTGTTAGATGTCCTCGCTGGTAGCCCTGAAAGTATTCTTCACAAACTTCTGGTAGACACTGGTAAGGCAGCGGGAGTTGCCACTTCACTTGAGCCAACCTCAGAAGCAAACCTAGCTCTCGTCGACATCACGCTCGCCCCTCAAAGATCGCATCAGGAGATTGAAGCCCTAACCCTCGAAGCGATCCGCGGAGTAAAGACAGCCGACATTGATCACCTCGTAAAGAAAGCCAAGGCCAGAATGATCACTGCCGAACTGTTTGGTCGAACTGAGTCCCTGCATATCGTTGCTGAATTGACTGAGTACGCCTCAGCCCACGATCTAACTGCTTACACTAAGACTCCTGAGATCCTAGCTTCAATCACAACCCAAGATGTCCTCGCAGCGCTTGTCACTGGATTTACGGACACCAACCTGACCATTGGTCGCTTTATCGGTACTCAGCAATAATCGTATGGAACAGCATATCAGTCGAAGCAAGGATTACTCTCTGGCCACCATAACCACCAGCGGATACCGAATCGTCGTGGCGCACATCACGGTTGATACCCATCAGCAGAATTCTGCACTCGATCAAGCGATACATCATGTCTACCCAGAGACACTCCTTTCTGGCGCCGGAAAGCTTTCCCGTGACGAGTTTCTAAATGCCGTCAATCTCTTGGGGGCAAGCGTCAGTACTGGCATTAGCGAGGGAAGGCTCACGATTACCCTTCGCTCTACGAGTGAAGTTTTTCCTAAACTACTGCAGCTAGTCAAAACTGTGCTCACTGCACCAACCTTTGCGAGTGCAGAGCTGAAACGCATCAAAACTACCGTGCGCAACGAACTCCATATCAAGCAAGAGCAAAGTTCAGTGATCGCTCGTGAGCAACTACGCAATAGTTTTTACGAACCATCTGACCGTCGCTACACCGCCCCTGACGAAGACATCGTAACGGCACTTTCTGAGGTAGACGCAAAAAGTTTACGTACCTATCACCAAAAAGTACTTTCTTCATTGTGGACATGTTCGATAGCCGCTGAAGGATCAAGTATTGCTCAGTTCACAAAACTCATTAAAGTAGTGAAGCAAGCTACTGCGCCGATGATCGAAACCGGGAGTCACTCACAGCACGTACCGAAACAACAATTTCTTTCCAAACAGATTCCCAGTAAGTCGAACATTGATTTCAGCCTTGGCGTACCACTACCAATCACCATCCATCATCCCGATTATGTACCGGTCACTTTTGCACTCGGTGTGCTCGGTATCCCTGGATTTGCCGGTCGACTCATGAGCACCGTGCGCGATGCCGAAGGGCTCACCTACTCGATCTACGGGTATACTGAATCTTTTTCAGGCATAGAGCAGGGTTACATTCGCATTCTGACTTTCTTCACCCCAGAAAAGACTCTCCAGGGCCTTACCTCAACTTTTCGCGAGATCAAAAAATTCTTTAGAGGTGGTATCAGCCAAGCTGAGTTCGAAACCTTCCAGACAATATTCAAAACCAAACAAACCCTGCTTCAAGACTCACTCCTTAAACAGCTCGCTGACCTACACTCCTTCAACCTAAACGGATTCACAATTGAAGAAATGCGGCAGTTTAAAGCTCGTCTGAGTACGATCACGCGCACCCAAGTCAACACAGTCATTAAAAAGTACTTTGATCCCAAATTATTTACGGTCAGTGCGGCTGGCCCAGTGTCTACCGTGCAAAAAGATATTCAATCCTTCTTAAAAAATGTAACATAATAATCAGATATGAATCTACTTTTTTGGGGACTAACCATTGGAGCGGCTGGCAAGATCTTGTTGGGGGTCGGTGTTTTGATCGCGCATTCCAAGCTGGTTCACGAGGAAACGATCAACTATCTAGTCCTAAAGAGCTACCGTACTGAACATCTTCTGACCGTCACTGGCCTCATCCTGATCGTCGTTGGCTACGGCATGGAGATACACTTCTACGACTTTGTACAAATGCTCACTTGCAGCGGCAGTGACTGCGCGCTTACTGCGACAGCCATATTGTCACAATAGCGTAAATCCGTTTTTTTGATATAGTTGCTAAACTTTATAATTAACGCTTTTTCGTATGACAGGAAATGACATTCGTAGGAAATATCTAGATTTCATGGCCAAAAACGGCCACGCTGTTATTCCGTCTGCGGCGCTCGTGCCCGAGAACGACCCAACCACACTCTTTACTGGCAGCGGCATGCAGCCACTCGTACCGTATCTCATGGGTGAAATGCACCCGATGGGTACGCGCCTTTCTAATTCGCAAAAATGTTTTCGTGCTGAAGATATCGAGGAAGTGGGGGACAATCGTCACACTACTTTCTTTGAGATGTTAGGCAACTGGTCGCTTGGTAACTACTTCAAAGCCGAGCAGATCCCGTGGATATACTCATTTCTCGTTGACGAGGTCGGACTTGATCCAGAAAAGATCTACGTAACCGCTTTCCAGGGAGACGAAAGTGCCAATATCCCTCGCGACACTGAATCTGTTGCTCTATGGCAGCAACTGTTTACAGCACAGGGCGTTTCCTGTGGTGTTGGTGAGATGGGCTCCGAGGCGTCGGGCGGGGAGCGGGGGATGAAAGAAGGAGAACGCATCTTCTACTACGATGGCGCCAAGAACTGGTGGAGCCGTGCCGGCAAGCCAGAAAAGATGCCGGTGGGCGAGATCGGCGGGCCAGATACAGAGATGTTCTACGATTTTGGTACGCCTCATGATGAAAAATTCGGAAACCACTGCCATCCTAACTGCGATTGTGGACGCTTCCTCGAAATTGGCAACTCGGTTTTCATGGAATACCTCAAGACTGAAACTGGTTTCGAAAAGCTTCCCAAGCAGAATGTAGACTTTGGGGGGGGACTAGAACGTATTGCGGCCGCCGCAAATGGTGACGCTGATGTATTTAAGATCGATCTGCTTCAGGTGGTTATTGCTCAGATTGAGATTCTCTCTGGGAAGAAATACACTGACAATGTGGAGGCGTTTCGGGTCGTCACCGACCATATTCGGGGTGCTGTCTTCATGATCGGCGATGGCATTTTGCCTGGTAACACCGAGCAGGGATACTTCGTCCGTCGCTTGCTGCGCCGGGCTGTGCGATATGCCGATATCCTCGGCATCCCCGCTGGCGAGCTCAAAAACCTGGCCGAGAGCGTGATTATAAACTACGAAATGCACTACACGAATCTCGGTGAAAAACGTACCGATATCACGGAGGCGATCGAAACAGAAGAGACACAATTTCGAAAGACCCTTGAAAACGGCCTCAAACAGTTCAACAAAATCTCCTTGCAGATTCACATGCAAACAAAGGAGATAGATGGGAAGAGGGTTCTCGACCGTGAGCACGCCGAAGCAGTGAAGGCGATCTCCGCGCAAAACGCTTTTGATCTCTTTACCACCTACGGTTTCCCGATCGAACTCACCGAGGAGATCGCGGCTGAAAAAGGCTTGGTGGTAGACCGCGCTGGTTTTGAAAAGCTGATGGATGAGCACCGCGAGAAGTCGCGCGCCGGAGCTGAACATAAATTCAAAGGTGGTTTGGCGGATCATTCCGACAAAGTAGTGCAGTATCACACCACCACTCACCTTATGCTCGCGGCGCTTCGTAACATTTTAGGTGACCACGTCCACCAAGCGGGCTCCAACATCACTGGCGAACGTCTGCGCTACGACTTTACCCATCCAGAAAAGGTTGAACGCGAGACGCTCGATAAAGTGGAGGCCTGGGTCAATCACGCGATCAAAACTGGCGGCACGGTAACTATCGAGACGATGAGCAAGGGGGCCGCTGAGAAAGACCCTGCTATCGAAG
This sequence comes from Candidatus Elulimicrobium sp., assembly GCA_022730015.1. Taxonomy (GTDB): domain Bacteria; phylum Patescibacteriota; class Minisyncoccia; order Phycocordibacterales; family UBA918; genus OLB19. Next base: position 93,523 of record DZBU01000001.1, read on the forward strand.
GAAGTTTTTGGGAGCGCTACCCAGAGGAAGTTAAAGTGTATGTGGTAGCGGGAAATAATGGCACTGTCTTTTCGAAGGAGTTATGCGGCGGACCCCACGTCTCTACTCTCGAAGAGATCAAGGGCACGTTCAAGATCCAGAAAGAAGAATCTTCCTCTGCTGGGGTCCGCCGCATCAAAGCCATTCTTACTGAGTAATACCCACCAAAACAAAATTCATTATCGCAAGGCGACATATGTACCTGATATACTGTACATATGTCGCTTTTTGGTATTGGCAGTAATAAAGATCGCTACGGTGTGATAATTGATGTCGGATCAGGAAGCGTACTGACTGCCATCGTCCATTCTCGTGCACACGAAAAACACCCAAATATCCTTTGGGCACACCGCGAGCAGGTACCCCTCCGTAACATTGATTCCTTAGAACAAAGCGCAAAGGCCCTTGTAGCAGCTCTCATAGATGCCAGTATGCTTCTTGATAGCGAGGGGAGAAAGGCTCTCCATAAAATAAGCCCTTCTGCGAAATTGTCCGAGGTGCAATGTGGTATTTCTGCACCCTGGTCATATACCATTACTAAAACAATCAATTATAAACAGGATGAATCTTTCATAATCTCTAATGATCTTATTGATGACTTATTGGCTACAATCAACTCAAAAATCGAAAACGATCTACAAAGCGATGAGACTCTACGAACACTTGGACTACAAGTGGTCACTCACGCCACTATGAGCGTACTCGCAAATGGTTACCGTATTAATCATCCCGATGGCCAACAAGCTAAGGAGCTCGCCGTATCGCGCGCCAATGTCGTTACTCACGGATACATGGTTGATGCTCTCAATGAGGTGCATGACAAACTTTTTACAGGTACCAAGCTTCATAAAACATCCTATATATTGATGCTTAACGCCATAACCAACGAACTCCTACAAAAGAGCAATGATCTATGCTTAATCGATATTACCTACGAGGCAACTGAGATTGGAGTTATTCGTGACGGAGTACTTACATACTGTACCCACACTCCATTTGGTTCATTTTCGCTAGCTCGTGAAATTGCCGCGACTATAAGTGTTCCTTTGCATGAGGCTTTTGGCTATCTTCACACTGAGAAGCCCTATAATTTTAAATTATCACTCACTAGCGCTCAACAACAGGAAGTCGATGAAATATTTGAGGCCTACACCGCTCGTGTCAGCGAACTATTTCATGAAACAGGTGATGAACTTTCAATACCCAAGAATATTATCCTACACAGCGATCTTAAGAGTGAAACGCTATTTGCTGATATAATTGAACGTGCTGCAAAACGAGCAATAAAAACCGAGCCTTTTATCACTACGATTTCTAGTGAGATATTCAAAAAATACTACAAAGACGGTGAGGTTGGTCCCCAGGGGCCACTTCCATCCGATACAGCAATGCTAGTTTCCGCTCAGTTTTTCCACACCGAATGGAACAGATCAACCTTTGAATACTTATAAGAAGATACTGTACAATATATCTATGGCACAAAAATGGAATCTACAAGACATTCAACCAGCGGAACCGCGCAAGCGAAGACTGGCACCTCAAGAATCCTCTACATTACAACTTTCGCGTGACCAAGAGCCAGAGACTGCACCTCGTCGAGAACGAGAAAGTATTCCGAGCATTGTTATCGAAGATGGTTCAAAAAAAGGCCGCAATCGCTTATTTTTATCAGTTGTTCTTTTTGTTGTAATTATTAGTGCAACAGTAGGCCTCAGTGCTCTTATGGGCAAGACGGAACTCACGATCTACCCGGAGTATCGAGAACCAAATGTGAATGCAGACTTTGTCGCCTATCCTGATAAGCGTGATGGCGAACTAAGCTATGAGATTATGACACTCGAAGCTACTGGTGAACGCCAGGTCAAAGCAACCGGACAAAAAGAAGTTGAGGAGCAGGCAACTGGCATGATTGAAATAACAAAATCAACACCAGGCGCAGAACGGCTAATCAAAAATACTCGTTTCCGTACCTCAGACGGCCTTGTTTTCCGCATCCAAGAATCAGTAGTAGTACCAGGGGCTGTAAAAAACGAAAGTGGTACTCTCGTTCCTGGATCAATTCAGGCAAAAGTGTTTGCTGATGACGTTGGCGAAGCGTACAACATCCCTGCCGAGAAAACATTTGATGTACCTGGTTTTCAGGAGAGTAGTTTTACAGAGCTATACAACGCGATCAAGGCACGTAGTACAGCGGCTTTCACTGGTGGATTTAAGGGTCCTCAATTTCAGATTGATGAAAATGATCTATCAGCTGCCCGACAATCACTACAAATTGAGTTGCGTGATAACCTACTGCTTCGCATAGAAACGGAAAAGCCAGCTGACTTCATTGCCTACAAGGATTCTGTAGCGATTACGTACACGCAGCTACCACCGGTTCAATACGGGGGTGATCTGGTGACCATCCGCGAACAAGCCATCTTACAAATACCACTTTTCCAAGCAACAGAATTTGGAACATATCTAGCCAGTGAGACTGACCCAACCTACGATGGTGGTTCTGTGCGCGTGGAAGACCCTTACGCACTCACCTTCAAATACGCTTCAGCAACGACCAGCTCATCAGTAATCGCCAATGAGCCAGCACTGAGCTTTAGATTATCTGGTAAACCACTACTTGTCTCTGAATTCGACGCTGAAAAACTCAAGAAGGACCTAGCTGGGTTGCCACAAACAGCACTTACTAACGTTATTCCAGCATATCCTGGCATAGATGAGGCGCGCGCGCATATTACACCGTTTTGGCAGCGCTCATTTCCTGAAAATCCAGATGAAATATCTATCATAGAACAATTGAAGGACCGGGAGGATGATCAAGAGTAACTAATTTCAATCAAATCCACACGTCAAATTATTGACTACCCTTAAAATATTTGTTAGACTCACCGAGTTTAATGGATCAAGAGACATCAACGGTTAAGGACGACTTAGTGTACGGGATAGTAGAGGAAGCTCTGCCCAATGCACTTTTTCGTGTCACCGTAGAAGGGGAGGAAGGGCCTGTTCTCGCATACCTTTCGGGGAAAATGCGACGATTCCGGATTCGCGTACTCGTTGGCGACAAAGTCGGGATGGTAACCGATCCATATGGAGGAAAAGCACGCATTACCAAGCGCCTCTAAAACAAAAAAATTAATTAGTTATGAAAGTACGTTCATCAGTAAAGAAGATGAGTCCAGATGACATAATCGTCAAACGACGAGGCGTGGTGTTCGTCATCAACAAAAAAAAGCCACGACATAAGCAAAGACAAGGTTAATTACATATGAGAATCTCAGGTATCACAATTCCAGACGAGAAGCATCTCGCGTATGCGCTTACTGCTGTATACGGAATCGGACTTCCTCGCTCTAAGAACATTCTTGATGAGCTTTCTATTCCTCACACAAAAAAGCCAACTGGGCTTACCACTGAGGAGGAGAATGCTATTCGTGAAAAAGTAGAATCTTTTACCATTGAAGGTGAACTCAAGCGTCAAGTTGCTGGTAACATCAAGCGTCTTAAGGATATTGATTCTTATCGCGGATCACGTCATGCTAAGCGTCTTCCCGCTCGCGGACAACGCACCAAGACAAACGCACGAACCCTCAAGGGTGCCAAGAAGACCATGGGTAGTGGTCGTCGTAAGGTAGAAAAGACCTAATATTATTAGTATTCATACTATCGTAATCGACATATGGGTAAGAAACGAATCATGAAGAAGAGCGGCGGCTCAGACGTTGCGGGCACCTCCCGAGCGTTGAATCGCATTCCAAAGCGGAAGCTCGCTGTTGGAAAATTGAATATCCTCGCTACCTTCAACAACACTCTAGTCACACTTTGCGACTCCAAGGGTAATGCAGTAATGTCAGCCTCATCAGGAGCCCTTGGTTTTAAGGGTTCACGTAAAAGCACACCATTTGCAGCCGCAAAGGTGGGCGAGATCATCGGTGAAAAGGCTCAACAGATGGGCATGAAGGACGCTGAGGTAGTTGTTCGAGGCGTCGGTGCAGGTCGAGAATCTGCACTCCGCGCTTTTGCAGGAAAAGGTATCGGTATCACCAAGATCACTGATCAGACTCCTGTTCCATTTAATGGACCGCGAGCTCCTAAGGCACGTCGTATATAGTTTTTAGCGTATGAAAATCGGACCAAAATTCAAGATCGCGAAGCGTCTCGGTGCGCCAATCTTCGAAAAGACACAGTCTGCGAAGTTTGAGCTTTCACTAGCTCGCGCTGGTGCACGTCGCACCAACAAACGACCAGGTCAGGCGAGCGACTATAAACGTCAGCTTATCGAAAAGCAAAAAATGCGCTTTACGTACGGCCTTACTGAAAAGCAACTTCGACGGTATATCGATGAAGCAATGGAGAAAAGTAGTCAGCCAGTTGCTGTGCTGATGGAACGCCTCGAATCACGCCTCGACAACGTAGTCTATCGTCTAGGCCTTGCCAAGACTCGTCGTCTAGCGCGACAAATTGTGTCCCATGGTCACATTTGTCTTAATGGTAAAAAAATGACCATCCCTTCACACAAAGTGAAGATTGGTGATGTCATCACCGTACGTGAAGGCAGCCGTCACTCAGTACTTTTTGTTAACCTTGCAGAAACACACGAGGTGGTTAGCGTTCCAGCTTGGGTAACATTTGACGCAAAGAAGTTAGAGGGCTCCATGAAATCTGTACCAATTTACAGTCAAGCCGGATCACTGTTCGACCCAGATCAAGTAATGGAATACTACAGCCGATAGGATTAGAGGTTTACCAAAGTAATCAAGTTCAAAAACATTATGTTGGAAACAAATGTAACGCTGCCATCAAAGCCACGCGTAGTCTCAGAAGAAGAGAACCGCGGGATCTTTGAGATCGACGGCCTCTATCCAGGCTACGGCCACACCCTCGGAAACTCACTTCGCCGCATTATTCTTTCTTCACTTCCTGGCGCTGCAATCACCCAAGTGAAGATTGATGGGGTTGAGCACGAATTCTCATCTCTGGATGGAGTTAAGGAGGATGTTATAACTATCCTGCTAAATCTTCGTCGGGTTCGCCTCAACATGCACAATGACGAACCAATGACCATTACACTGAAGAAAAAAGGCATTGGTCCAGTGACTGCTGCAGATATTGATGCTCCATCTCAGGTTGAAATTCTCAACGGCGATCAGCATATTGCGGAGATCACCAACAAGAGTACCGAACTGAAGATCGAATTGACCATTGAACGAGGACTAGGGTATGTCCCACGAGAAGTACATCAGAAAGATAAAATGGAAATTGGCACCATCGCAATGGATGCAGTATTCACACCAATTCGTCGTGCAAACTACGAGGTAGAGAATATGCGCGTCGGTGATCGCACTGATTACAATCGACTTCGCATCATTATCGAAACTGACGGCACATATACAGCCCGTGAGGCGCTGGAGAAGTCAGTCGAGATCATGATCCATCAGCTTAAGTCAATCATTGGTTTTCAAGACCAACATCATTCAGCACCAGCACCAATTGCAGAAGCTGCTGATGTAAAATCAGAAGTTCCAGATCAGGAAATTCTAAAAACTCGTATCGAAACACTTGATCTTACCAGCCGTACGCTCCAAGCACTCGAAGCAGCTAGCATCCGCACTATTGGAGGCTTGGTTCGTAAAAAAACAGATGACATCCTTGCACTTGATGGCATCGGACCTAAAGGACTTGAAGAAATTCAAGAGCTCCTTGGAAAAATGGGTCTTAAACTAGAAGAATAACGACTTATGCGACACGCTAACAACACAAGAACACTCAGCCGCACCCGCAGCCAGCGCACCGCTCTGGTACGTGGTTTGGCAGTGTCATTGATTCGCGATGGTCAGATCAAGACCACGCTAGCTAAGGCTAAAGAACTCCAGCCGAACATTGAGCGCCTCATCACCCACGCAAAGAACGACACGGTGCAGGCTCGACGACTGGTAGCAACCAACCTCGGTGAACCAAATGAAGTAATTATAAAGAAATTGTTCAGTGATATTGCCCCAAAGATGAAAGATCGAAATGGTGGTTATACACGCATCGTGAAGCTTGGTCGGACTTCACCTGGACGTGACGAGGCTATCATTGCTTTTGTAGAATAATTGTATGACTACTACTGAAAACACTACCCGCACTCACACTATCGATGCTGCGGACAAGCGCCTGGGAAAAATTGCTACAGAAGCAGCCACTGTCCTCATGGGCAAGGATCAGGCAACATTTGCGAAGCATGTCATTGAGGATGTCATCGTAAAGATCGAGAATGCTAGCAAAATGGATATCCCAGAGAAGAAAAAAAGTGAGATATACCAAAGCTACTCGGGTTACCCTGGTGGTCGCCGAACAGAAACTCTTGAACACCTCGGTAAGCGACTCGGCTATGCTGAAGTTCTTCGACGCACTATTGAAGGTATGCTTCCAAACAACAAGCACAAGAAGCGTCTTATGAAGCAATTAACCGTCTCTGAATAATCGTATGTCTGCAACTAAAACAACCTACGTAGAAGGTGTTGGTCGTCGTAAGACAGCAACAGCGCGTGTGCGTCTTACCCCAGCTGCTACTACGGACATAACTGTCAACGGTAAGGTAATGACAGAATACTTCCGCAATCTTAGCCACCAGAAAGATGTTCAGTCTGTTCTTGGAACCAAAGACGCAGGTATCGAACACTATCACATTAGCGCCAAAGTACTTGGCGGTGGGCTTTCTGCACAGGCAGAAGCAATCCGTCTTGGTATAGCGCGCGCTCTGGTTAAGGAAAAACTTAGCCGTCGTGGTGCGCTTAAAGCTGAAGGCTTCCTCAAGCGGGATGCTCGCTCAGTGGAACGAAAGAAGTTCGGTCTCCGCAAAGCCCGCAAGCGACCGGCCTGGTCAAAGCGATAGGTTTTACACTCATCAGAAAAGCACCACACACGTGGTGCTTTTCTTTATTTTGACACGACATCCTTTTCGCTTTATAATGCGCCCCGTATGGTGTATATGAATAACGAAGAAAACGATTTGGAACTTGAAACCACCAACGATGAAGATATTGCATTAGAAGATGCTGAATTAGTAGACGAGGAAGAAAAAAGTAGCGATAAGCTTAAAAAATTACGAGAAAGAGTAGCAAGTTGTGAAGAAGAAAAAAAACAAATTCAAGACGACCTCCAACGAACACGTGCCGACTTTCTCAATGCAAGAAAACGACTCGAGGATGAGCGAGCGCGAGATCATATCCGTCACCGAAAGGCCCACGTAGAAGAACTTCTACCACTCTGCGATAGTTTTGAAATGGCAATGAGTAACAAAGAAGCTTGGGAGAAGACAGATGAGATATGGCGAAAGGGAATTGAAGGTATTAATAACCAACTAATGAGACTACTCGGGTCTTATGACGTGAAGATTATTGAACCAAAAGGTAAACCATTTGACCCGTACCGAGACGAAGCCGTAGGTACTGAAGTGGTTGCAGACGAAAAATTGGTTGATACAGTCATCTCGGTGCTACAACGTGGCTACGAGATGCGGGTTGGCGATACGACAGAAGTGATCCGCCACGCTCGTGTCACCACTGGAATACTTAAAGATTAATTGGATTAACTATAGATTATGGCAAAAATACTTGGAATTGACCTTGGAACCACCAACTCAGCGATGGCCATCATCGAGGCTGGTGAACCAACCATTGTAGAAAACAGTGACGGTGCACGTACGACACCATCAATCGTTGCTATTTCAAAAACAAAAGAGCGCTTAGTAGGACAGATTGCCAAACGACAAGCGGTAACAAATCCAACGAATACCATCTACGGTATTAAGCGCTTCATGGGGCACAACTTTGAAGATACTGTCGTACAAAAAGATAAAGCAATCGTTCCTTACGAGATCAAGCAGGGAAGTGACGGCGGCGCAGTAGTCCTCATGGATGGTAAGGAATACCGCCCAGAGGAGGTCTCTGCCATGATCCTCACCAAGCTTAAGAATGATGCCGAAGCCAAACTTGGCGAGAAGATCACTGAAGCAGTTATTACTGTACCGGCGTACTTCAATGATTCACAGCGTAAGGCTACTCAAGACGCCGGCAAGATCGCTGGGCTCGAAGTAAGACGCATCATCAATGAACCAACCGCGGCAGCGCTTGCCTACGGTTTCAACAAGAAGAAGGACGAAAAGATCGTCGTGTACGATTTTGGTGGCGGTACTTTTGACGTGACCGTACTTGAAGTGGGTGACGATGTCGTAGAAGTACAATCAACTGACGGTGATGCACACATGGGCGGTCGAGATATCGACCAGGAGATCGTCCGTTTCCTGATTGAAGAATTCAAGAAGAGCAATAGTGTTGACCTCAGCAAAGACAAGCTCGCACTCCAGCGTCTCGATGAAGCTGCTGAGAAGGCGAAGCACGA
>DZBU01000001.1:102043-104446 GCA_022730015.1 Candidatus Elulimicrobium sp.
GCTCTTGGTGCCGCTATTCAAGCTGGTATCTTCCAAGGCGATGTGCGCGATATCACACTCGTCGATGTGATCCCACTTTCTCTCGGCATCGAAACTATGGGTGGTGTAAATACAAAACTCATCGAAAAGAACACCCACATTCCGACTAAGAAACAACAAGTTTTCTCAACCGCCGCTGACAATCAAACTTCTACTGAGATACACATTGTTCAGGGCGAACGTCCGATGGCAAGCGACAACAAATCACTTGGTCGGTTTGTACTCGACGGTATTCCACCAGCACCACGTGGTATGCCACAGGTTGAGGTTACTTTCGATGTCGATAGTAACGGCGTACTCAATGTGACTGCTAAGGATAAATCAACTGGTAAAGTGCAATCAATCCGCATTGAGGCAAACTCTGGACTTTCTGAGGATGATATCGAGCGTATGAAACGAGAAGCCGAGGAACATGCTGCAGAAGACGCGAAGAAAAAGGAATTAATCGACGTTCGAAATGGCGCAGAACAGATGGTATACACCGCTGAAAAAGCGCTCCGTGATCATGAAAAAGAAATTCCTGAAGAAGTTAAAACTGAAATTCAAGACAAGATCAAAGCCGTAAATGAAGCAAAGGGGAAAGACGACAAGGCTGCGATTGATACTGCAACTACTGCACTTTCAATGTCACTTTCTAAGATCGGCGAGATCATGCAGAAAGCAGCTGAAGAAGCACAGAAGGGAGCTGAGACTAGCAACACTACTGAAGAAAAGAAGGATGGAGATGAACCAACAGTACACGACGCTGAAGAGGCCAAATAGTTAGTGAGCTTTTAGTGGCGCGAACCCTTCGGGTTCGCGCCACCCTAAAGCTCATCAAGCGAGCTTCCAAGATAAACTGCCCACACTTATTTTACCCACATCTTTATCATGAAAGACTTAAATGAACAAAGGAACGTAGTGACTATTGTGAATTTACGTCCGAATTTGCGCCCTTCCTAGCGCAAATTCCTGGACGGTGTAGACTTTGCAAAACAAATGTATGAAAGATTATTATAGTATCCTTGGTTTACAAAAAGGCGCTTCAAAAGATGAAGTCAAAAAGGCCTTTCGTAAAATGGCTGCCAAGTACCATCCCGACAAAGCCAGCGGTGATGAAGAAAAATATAAAGAGGTAACTGAAGCCTACGCGGTGCTTGGTGATGAAAAGAAAAAGGCCGAGTACGATACCTACGGCCAGTCATTTAATGGCGCTGGCGGAGGAGCTGGCTTCAATTGGGCAGACTTTCAGAATGCCTCTCAAGGATTCGGTGGAGAAGGCTTTGAATTTGATCTTAACGACATCTTTTCCAATTTTGGTTTCGGTGGCGGAGGCAATCGAGTACAACGTGGTCGTGATGTCTCCATCGATATCAATCTTACCTTTGAAGAGTCAATCTTTGGTGTAACTAGAAAAGTCCTCCTCACAAAAAATAATGCCTGTATCAATTGCGATGGTACCGGTGCAAAAAAAGGAAGTGCTCAAGAAAACTGCAGTACCTGTGGTGGTCAAGGAAAACTTCGCGAAACCAGACAAAGTATCATGGGTAGCTTCACCACCGTGCGCGAATGTTCAACTTGTCATGGTACTGGCAAGGTGCCAAAGGAACGCTGCCCACACTGCGCTGGCGCTGGTATTGCTCGCGCTCAAGAAGAGATCGCTATCAAGGTTCCCGCTGGAATTCAGAACGGGGAAGTGATTCGAATGACCGGTCGCGGCGAAGCCATGCCTCATGGACAATCTGGAGATCTGTACATCAAAGTACACGTCGAGCAACATGCAACGATCAAGCGCGATGGCAACACTTTGATCAGTAAATTGCCAATCAAGCTAACTGACGCTCTCCTCGGAGCAACGTATTCTATTGTTACCCTAGACGGCACTGTCGACATAAAAATACCAGCCGGTATCACTCACGGTGAACTACTTCGCATTAAAGGAAAGGGTGTTCCCAGCGAACGTGGTCGCGGTGACTTCATGGTGAAAATTTCACTCGAAACACCAAAGAAGCTCTCTCGCAAGGCGCAGAAACTTATCGAAGAGTTGCGCGAGGAGGGTATATAAAATATCCTCATGGATTCTGTCTATATTGGACTACCCACAGTCCCAAACGATGTACCACAGATCATCGATGTATATTATCGTGCCTGGCTGGGAACTTATGTTAATGAAGAAATCGGTATAACTCGAGACGACATTGAAGCTTTCTTTAAAGACCGAGCTGAACAAAGTGAGATAGACCGTCGTACTGAGCATCTCGCAAATCTACCACCCAACCAGCATTTACTTGTTGCAAAGGACGGCGTCATAGTTGTCGGTGTTTGCAGGATTGTCATAAGAGAAAAGTGTAACCAACTGCAAGCCATCTACATTCTCCCTGAATA
>DZBU01000021.1 GCA_022730015.1 Candidatus Elulimicrobium sp.
TTCGCCTCTTTTCCGCCGCAACAGTGGCCATAGTTATACCTATTTTTTAATAAAAAGTCGAGTCTTGCTGGTACTGCGAGCTGCAATGATGTATCGTATAAGAGATTTTTATACTCCATGGACCAAACGTCATTATTAGTAACACTCTTCTTCACCCTTATTTTAGGTGCAGGTATCGGATTTTATGTGGCAAAATTTATTTTCTAAGACGGTAGTATTTTTAGTAGTAATAATTTTTTTTCATGTCGCAACAGTACAAGCACAGGAATTACATAGTGATTTTGAGGAAAGGGTGTCGGCAGAGGTGCTTGAAGTAGTAAGTGAACATGAGCGAGAAATAACTGGGACGAATGCTACAGCGCTGGTGCAAGAAGTGCGGGTGGTCGTGGGTGAAGGGGAGCGTGCTGGAGAGGTGGTGCGCTTCGAAAATGAATTAGTGACATTAAAGCCGGGAGATAAGATTTTTATCAATCGTTTGGTCACTATCGGTGGCGAAGAACATTTTTCTTACGCTGATTTCGAACGGCGGCCGACGCTCATTTTCCTCGCGGTAATGTTTGTTACGTTGCTTTTGGTTTTGTCAGGTTGGCAAGGAATACGAGCTCTGGTATCTCTTGGGGGTAGTATCGCGGCCATCTTCTTTTTGCTCGTACCGGCGTTACTAGCCGGTTGGAATCCTGTTTTGGCGAGTGTTGGTATCGCGGGAGCGATCCTGTCGTTGGTGTTTTTTGGAACACATGGTATTACGCCCCGATCAACTATTGCTTTTTTTGGTACGTTTGGAGCGGTTATTGCGACAGGTTTGATTGCGTGGGCTTCTTCGAGCGCAATGCGACTGACGGGATTTTCTTCTGATGCTTCTGTCTATCTAAACTTTGCCACCAACGGAACACTTGATCTCTCAGGGTTGCTGCTCGGCAGTATCATCATTGGTATTCTCGGTATTCTTGATGACGTTTCTATCACGCAGGCTTCGGTAGTAGAGCAGCTCAAGCGCGCCAACGGGGCGTTACACTTCACGGAGTTGTACCAGCGTGCGATCAAGGTGGGGCGAGATCATATTGGATCGCTGGTGAATACCTTGGCTTTGGCCTATGTCGGTGTTTCGCTTCCGCTCATCCTTTTGTATGCCAAGACCGAGAGCTCGCTTTGGCAGACTCTTAATCAAGAAGTGGTGGCTGCCGAACTGCTCCGTATCATTGTGGGAAGTATTGGTTTGATCTTGGCGGTACCCGCCACCACCGCTGTGGCGGCTTGGTATTTTGAACACAAAAAATTTGACGAAACAGCAGACGTATCGCACGACGATCATGACCACCATCATCACCACTGAGGTAAGCTATACTTTTAGTAAGGTATAAGCAGAATAATAGTTTTAGCTATGAAAGCATTTGTTGCAGAATTCAAAGCCTTCGCGATGAAAGGGAACGTGATCGATCTAGCAGTCGCTGTAGTAATCGGTGCTGCGTTTGGAAAGATCGTCTCTTCACTCGTGGACAACATCATTACGCCATTTATTGGCCTTTTGTTACGGGGAACCGATTTTTCTAGTCTCTCGTATACAGTTGGTGACGCTACTATGAAGTATGGGGCATTTATTCAATCAATCATTGATTTTCTCATTGTTGCGTTTGTGATCTTTATGGTTGTTAAAGCAATCAATAAAGCGAAACAAGGGCTTGAGGGGGAAACAGAGGTCATTGCTGCAAAGCCTGTAGAGCCTTCAGAAGAGGTGAAACTGCTGCGTGAGATTCGTGATAGTCTCAAGCGGTAAGGGAGTAGTATTTTCTTAGAAAACGGGCGAGGCCGAAGGCCTCGCCCGTTTTCTGTCAAGCCATATTTTTACCAAAAAATAAAAACAAATCTTTGTATATATTGGCAAAAACAGATTCATGAATTCTTATTTTTTCTATGCAGCAGTTATCCACAGATTCGAGGGTGCTATTTATAAAATACCTTTAGTTTTCAATGTCCTTAGTTACAGCGCAACTCGGTCGATAGTGTTACTATAGGGTAACCACACGAGCAGTCATCGTGTGTCGGGGGTAAGACACACGCTCCTCTCTAAATAAGAAGAGCAACTGCGCCATAATGAAATATGGTGGTGTGTTTGTCGCGGACCTTGATTGCCTCTAGACCTGATCAACTGCGTTTTCTATAGATACGCATCTCTTCCACTGATCACGTCTGTATGCAATCCCTACATTACTCAGTAAAAGTATTCTTTTAGAACGATCGATATGGAAATCCAAAATATCCGAAAGCGAGACGGTTCGATCCAGTCATTTGATATCGTAAAGATAGAAAATGCCATCGCAAAAGCTCTGGCCGAGACCGGAGAAGGGAATCGAGCTGCTGCTTCAGACGTCGCGGAGCTAGCTCATCAAAAGGTTGTCGCGTTGTGTGTCCGAGCTGGTACCGCGCCAGCAGGAGACCCACTTGCACAACGATGTATCGATGGAAACCCAGCCGTGGAAGAAATACAGGACCTAGTTGAACAGGCTCTGATGGAGAAGGGGTTCTATAACACCGCAAAAGCCTACATCATCTACCGAAATGAGCGAAAGAAGTTGCGTGAGCGTGACATTTTCGCAAAGCGTCAAAACCTTAAGCCGTATGAATATCCAGAGCTCTATGAGTACGTAAGCGCGATTCGTCATTCATACTGGATCCATACAGAATTCAATTACACGTCTGACATTCAAGATTTTCACATTAATGTGAATGATGTTGAACGCAATGCGATCAAGAACTCAATGCTCGCGATTGCACAGATCGAAGTGGCGGTGAAGACTTTCTGGGGTGACCTCTACAAGAAGCTCCCTAAGCCAGAGATCGGCGCGGTCGGCGCGACCTTTGCCGAGTCTGAAGTACGTCACACTGATGCATACTCACACCTACTTGAGATTCTTGGTCTGAATGATGAATTCAAGAAGATTAAGGATATTCCGGTCATTCAGCAGCGCATGAATTATCTTGAGAAGGTGATCGAACTTTCTAAAGGGCAAGAAAATCGAGAGTACGCGCACGCTGTTATGCTTTTTGCGCTCTTTGTCGAGCACGTCTCACTTTTCTCGCAGTTCCTCATCATGATGTCTTTCAACAAGCATCGCAACTTGTTCAAGGGTATCAGTAATGCCGTGGAGGCAACCTCAAAAGAAGAAAATATCCACGGTATGTTTGGTATCGATGTGATCAATGTCATCAAGCAAGAGCATCCAGAATGGTTTGATAAGAAGTGTGAAGACTTCATTATCAAGTCATGTGAGGAAGCGTATGAATCAGAGAGCAAGATCGTGGATTGGATCTACGAAGCGGGGGAGCTCGACTTTCTGCCTGCCGCCAATGTGAAGGAATTCATCAAGCATCGCTTCAACAACTCGCTCGCATCGATCGGCCTCCCACGTATTTTCGAAGTAAGCGAAGCGCTCCTTGAAGAGACTGACTGGTTTGATAATGAAGTAATCGCTACTAAGCATGTTGATTTCTTCAATAAGCGCTCAATCAATTACAACAAGCGCTCAGCGAGCGTGACCAGTGAAGACCTATTCTAAACATTATTAACGAATAACATCCTGAATTTCTATGGAACCTTGGTACTGGTTGAACGAAAATAGTCGCGCTTTTCTAGCCCGCGGATATTTGTCCCCTGATCAAACAGCAGAAGAACGTATCCGTGTCATTGCCGATAAGGCAGAAGCATATCTCAAGCAAAAAGGCTTTTCAGATAAGTTTTATGACTACATGTCAAAAGGGTGGATCTCACTCGCCTCACCAGTGTGGTCAAACTTCGGCATCGATAAGGGGCTTCCGATCAGCTGTTTTGGCTCGTATGTTGATGACAACATGGGTAGCATTCTGCATACCCACGCTGAGGTGGGTATGATGAGTAAGTACGGTGGTGGCTGCTCTGGTTACTTTGGTGCGATCCGACCTCGTGGTGCGACCATTGCGAGCGATAATGGACACTCTTCTGGTTCGGTCCACTTTATGCAGCTCTTTGAGACGCTGGTCGATGTGGTGAGCCAAGGTTCGGTTCGTCGTGGTCATTTTTCACCATACCTGCCAGCTGAACATTCTGACATCATGGAGTTTCTTGATATTGGTACGGAAGGAAATCCGATCCAGAAACTCACGCATGGAGTGACGGTGGGGGACGCTTGGATGGAAGCAATGATCGCTGGTGATGAAGCAAAGCGCAAGATCTGGGCACGTATCATTCAACGGCGTGGTGAAATGGGCTACCCATACATCATGTTCAATGACACTGCCAACAAACACACCGTCGATGTCTACAAAGACAAAGGCCTGACGATATATGCAAGCAACATGTGTAGCGAGATCATGCTGCCATCGAAAGAAGACTGGTCATTTGTATGCTGTCTCTCTTCAATCAATCTCCTTCACTACGATGCGTGGAAGGACACTGATCTCGTCGAGACCATGATCTTTTTCCTCGATGCAGTAATGGAAGATTTTATCGTGAAGTTGGAAGCCCTCCGTGATCACAAAGAAAAAGAAAAGCGCCTCGCGTTCGGCTTTATGGAACGTGCGTACAACTTTGCGAAAGCAAACAGAGCTCTCGGCTTAGGTGTTCTCGGATACCACTCTCTCCTCCAATCAAAGAATCTGCCGTTTGAAGGTCCAGAAGCAGCAGCACTCAACAGTGAAGTATTTGCTCTCATGAAAGAAAAGGCTGATGCAGCTACCAAACAATTAGCGAAAGACCTTGGTGAGCCAGAAGTGCTCAAGGGTTACGGACGTCGCAATACGACCACCATGGCGATCGCGCCAACCACTTCATCAGCGTTCATTCTTGGGCAGGTGTCGCAAGGCATTGAGCCGATTTGGAGTAACTGCTACACCAAAGACGTAGCAAAGATGAAGGTGACAATTAAGAATCCGAACCTGCAAAAACTTCTCGCGGAAAAAGGGAAGGATGACAAGGTGACTTGGGATAGTATTCGAGATAGCGATGGCTCGGTGCAACATCTTGATTGTCTCACCAATGAAGAAAAAGCCGTGTACCGTACCTTTGCCGAGATCGATCAGGAAAAGATCATTGAGCAGGCCGCTGATCGCCAGCAGTACATCGATCAGGGGCAGTCATTAAATGTGATGATCTTGCCTGAAACACCAGTGAAGGATATTAATGCACTCTACATCAAGGCGTGGAAGCTCGGTGTGAAGTCGCTTTATTATTCTCATTCTGCTAATGCGGCCCAAGCTATGGTGCGCAAGAAGCTGCTGGAAAATAACAACGCAGGGAAATAGCAATTAAGTGATAAAATTAGCGCGGGCCCTTTGGGCCCGCGCTGGTTTTGTGTTTAATGATACAATTCATACATATGACTGAACAAATACGACGGATTATCGCTGGTTCTGATGCGCATGCACTAGCGACCACTGGCCCTCATGGGGTCAATGTTGTGCCGATCTCTGTGGTAGAGCTGCATGGCAATGAGATCCACCTGTATGATTTTTTCATGCACAAGACGGCAGAAAATATTTTAGTTGAACCACAAGTGGCTCTTACTAGCTGGCAAGGATTTCGTGGAGTACAAGTAAAAGCCATCGCCGCTTATGAAACAGAAGGGGAGGTGTACGAAGCAGCCGTAACTGAAATGAAACAGCGTTTTCCGGACCGGACGCTGCGAGCGGTGATTCGCCTCACACCAGCGGCGATCTACGATGTTGCGCCGGGAGCGAGCGGAGAAAATATACTAGAGTAACGATATAGAAAAAAGCGAGATGTGTACTCATCTCGCTTTTATTTTACCCGCTTCGATCTAACGAACTACCGTGGCGATCCAAACAGATGCCATGGTCAGTACCCACACGACCATCACAAAACGAGTGCGCCAATCACCATTGTGTATCACCCCAAGTAGCGTAGAGAGATTGATGAAGGTCATCAGTGGCCAGGTCCAGGTACGTAGGGCATCAATATTTTCTGCGGTCCATGCTTGATAGATGGTTGGTATGAAGGTGAGTGGCCCGAGAAGCATAATGGATAAAAAAAGCTTGCCTGGCCATGTATCTACAAATGGTTTGGTCTTCTTGGCGACAACCGCACTGACGGTATTGATGTGTGTAGGTATTGTTCGTAACATGAAAGAACTCCTCTGTGAAAACCGTTGCTACGATAGCAAAAAGTGAGAAATAGGCAATCCCGATCTCTGCACCTGTTGAAATCCTTTTTCAGTAGTGCTAAGTATGGGGTATAGTATAGGTACGTATGAGTTATGCACTCTACGTACATGTTTCTATTTTTTAATTCACTACAAAGGCACCCGGCAGGGACTACGTATCGCGACTACGCAGTCCCCGCCGGGTGCCTTTTATTGTTTTGTGTCTCTCAATGTGGTTAGCTTATGCGATATGAGAAGTACATACCCCATCACACTTTTGATCGTACTCGTGGGAGCGGGGACATATTGGTACCAGTCTACGGCAAGTGTTTGTCCGGTGCCGTTGTCGTATCGAGTGGGTGACATTGACCCAGCGTTTGGGTTGAGCCGAGAACAAGCCCTGCAATATGCTGTTGGGGCTGAAGCCGTCTGGGAGCAAGGGGTAGAGAGAGAGCTTTTTGTGTACGATGAAGCGGCCCCACTCACGATCAGGTTTATTTATGATGATCGACAAGAGAGTGCTAATTTTGAAGCGATCCAGCGAGCCATCTTGGATGAGCAGCGAAAACAGAGTGAGGCCGCTAACAATGCTTTGGAGCAGCTACGAGGGGAATACGACCAATTGATTGCTGCCTATACTGAACGAACCGCCGAATATGAGGAAAAACTAAAGCACTATAACGAAGAGGTTACTTCATATAATGATCGAGGTGGTGCCCCTGAAGAGGAGTTTGAGCGGTTACAGAAAGAACAAACGGCACTTACCGAAGAAGCTGATGGGCTTGATGAGCTTTCAGAAAAACTAAGCTTGTTAGCGAAGGACATTAATGTACTTGCAGAGCGGGGGAATCAACTGGTTGATTCATACAATGAAGGTGTCATGAAATATAACAAGCAGTTTGGGTTTGCATATGAATTTACTCAGGGTGACTACCAGGGAGAGAGTATCAATGTGTACACTTTTTCCAGCGAGGAGGAAGTGATTGCCGTATTGGCTCATGAGTTTGGCCACGCCCTCGGACTGGGACATGTTGAGGGAACATCATCACTAATGTACTATTTACTCGAGAGTTCAGATGAGATCCCAATGTTGACTACTTTTGACCGACAGTCTTATGAAGCAACGTGCGGGTATACCGAATCTTTCCCACAAAAGATCCATCGGATCATCAGGAAGATCCTAGAAGTTATTACATAATCAATTCATATGGATAAAGCTTTCTTCAGTACTATACAAATGCGTATTTTAGGGGGTCTTGTGTTACTTATGGTAATGGTCGCGCTTGCTTCTTATGCGTCATTGAATTTCGAGAAGATACAGTACGTGAATCCAATGCCGGCTACAATTAGTATTGCTGGCGAAGGGGAAGTACTGGCAGTGCCTGATATTGGCCAATTCTCATTTTCAGTGATGGCTGAAAATGCCGAAGCGAGCGTGGCTCAAGAACTATCAGGAACTAAGATAAATGAGATCTTGACCTACCTGCGAGAGCAAGGAATTGAAGATAAAGATATTAAAGTAGAACAGTACAATCTGTATCCGCGTTGGCGTTACGAAGAGCAAGTTTGTGAGGTGGGTTCATACTGTCCACAAGGAGAGCGCATCCAGGACGGATTTGAGGTTATCCAAAGTATTGCGGTGAAAGTACGAGAAACAAAGAACGCGCCAGCGATCATTGCTGGAGTTGGCGAGCGTGGCGCAACCGACATTAGTAATCTGAACTTTACGATTGATGATATTGAGGTGCTTCGTGACGAGGCGCGAGCCAAAGCAATCGATGACGCACAAGCAAAGGCGGTGGAACTAGCCGAACAGCTTGGGGTTCGTCTCGTTCGATTGACTGCTTATTACGAGACAGAGAATTCATATCAGCCATACTATAAAGCAGCACCGATGTCACTTGATGCAGTAGAGGAGAGCTTCGGAGGCGCAGAACTTCCTGTTGGCGAGGACAGCACTATCGTTCGGGTGAACGTGACCTACGAGGTGCGATAGAGGCGGGAATAGTTACTTCAGTAAAGGCCGGCGCGAAGGCGCCGGCCTTTACTTTTTCTTCTTCTCGGCGTATGATGCTTGGTAAGTAGAGCCCCGCGAGGGGTTTTAAAATTGCAAAAATAAATCACCTTTACCATGAACTCACTTATCAAATATTTTCGCGATACTGCTGCTGAACTCAAGCAGGTGTCGTGGCCAACGCAGCACCAGGCGATGCTTTACACCGTTTTGGTGATCGTCATTTCTGTTTCTGTAGCCCTTTTTACTGGAGCATTTGATTTCCTCTTTTCACGAGGCATCGAGGCATTTGTTAATCGCTTCTAGAACATATGGCTAAACAAGTAAGTACTGGAGAGCGACACTGGTATGCGATCCACACCTATTCTGGGTATGAAAATGCGGTAACTCGTAATCTGAAACAGCGTATTGATTCACTCAACATGCACAACAAGATCTTCAACGTTGTCGTGCCGACTGAAAAGAAAATCCGTGTTAAAGGAGGGAAGCGCGTGACTGAAGAAGAGCGTATCTACCCAGGGTATGTGCTTGTGGAAATGATCGTGGATGATGAATCATGGTTTGTGGTGCGTAATACTCCTCGCGTGACTGGCTTTGTTGGTAGTGGAACACAACCTGTGCCACTTACAGAGGCAGAATACAATTCGCTCATGAAGCGCATGAGTAGTGACACTGTGAAGCACAAGGTAGATCTTAGTGCTGGTGATCTGGTCATCATTGCCGACGGTCCATTCAAAGACCTCGAAGGAAAGGTGGGGGGAGTAGACGAGGAGAGTGGCAAGGTCAAGGTGCTCGTTTCAATGTTCGGACGAGAGACGCCAGTTGAGCTTGATTTCCTCCAGGTTAAGAAGATTTAAGGAGCGGAAAGCGACTATAAATTTCTTATGCAAACGCTTCGGTAGATTCAGCCCCTTCCTAGGGCTGAATCTACCGGCAGCGTCTGCCAAACGAGTGTAAGTTTTGAGTAGGAAATGAAGAACAGAAAAAGCCGCTATAAGCGGCTTTTTCTGTATCCACTAAGACAGGACTCTTGACAATCATTTTTATGATGTTATTTTATTAAAACTACACAACTGGTGTAGGGTTCTTTTAAGGAGGTAGGTATGCACACACATAACGATGGTGGAGGTGGCTACTGTTTTTCCAAAGAGATGATGGATTCGCCCAAGAACGACGGCATCGCTTTGGCCCACGCCGGCCCCCTCGGCCTGGCCCTGGCCTGAACCAACCAAAAAAAGAGAGAGACAACGCCATGAAATACTTCCGAAGTACGTTTGGCTGGGCATACCACCCGGCACGGGGTAGTACAGACGGTATCGGCACCGTTATGTGCTGAGTAACCTCGGCAAAGCTGCTAGGCTATACTCATCAGGACCAACACATAGGTATGTGTTGGTCCTTTTTATTTGGAGAAAAAACGTAGATTTTGCTTGCAAAACCTTGTTTTCTCTTGTACGATACGCGAGCTTCAATTGGTTGCTGTAGTTATGGAATACAGTCTCCAAACAAAATTTTAAACAATCAACATGGCAAAGAAACTAGTTAAGCAGATCAAAGTGCAGGCAACTGGTGGAAAAGCTACCCCAGCTCCACCACTTGGTCCGGTTCTCGGTCAGGCCGGTATTAATATCGGTGAGTTCGTTAATCAATTTAACGAGCAGACTCGTGATCGCATGGGCGATGTCGTTCCAGCAGTGATCAACGTCTATGACGACCGTACCTTCACTTTTGTGACCAAAGTATCACCGATGTCTCGTCTTATCTTGAAGAAGATTGGGAAGGACAAAGGTTCAAGTAAGAATGCAACATCATTTGTTGGTTCTATCACAAAGGCGCAGATCAAGGAGATCGCTGAACAAAAGATGCAAGATCTTAATGCTGCTTCACTTGAAGCCGCAATGAGGACTGTTGAGGGAACGTGTCGATCAATGGGTGTTAAGGTAGCTGATTAAAACGTTCAAAAAAGAAAAAGGCCGGCGCCGAAGGCGCCGGCCTTTTTCTTTACCAACCAATGAAACGAGGGTGGAAAATTGGTTAGAGATGAGATACTGGGTGATACAATCAAATAAACTAATTATCATAGCCTTTTAACCCATCACCATGCCTAATCAGCCCACCAATCCAGCCGAAGCTCTTGCTAAAAGACCTGTTCGCTGGACTATCGCCGCAGTTGCCATTGCAATCATGTTCAGCTTAGCGGCCAACGTCACAGTCCGCGGTGTCTATAACCTCATTGCTTATTACGAAACAGCTATCTCAACTGAACAACAGTTAGCTGCTGTCACCACTGCTCGTACTAAGACCACGACACAAAACGTGCTAGAAACCAAAGCACCAGTTGAGAGTGACCGGATCATCGTGAAGTACAAAGCAGATGCTAAGCTCCCACCGGGTCTCACTATTGCGGCTGAACGAGCAAATCTCGAGAAAGCCCAAGGACTTACCAAGGTACTTACCATCAATGGTATTGACGCTGAAGTCTACCAAGTGTCTGGAGACGACACTGCTGGAGAAGTGGTCGACCGACTTCTTGCCAGCAAGCGAGACCTCATTGAGTATGCGGAGGTGGATATGTTGGTGTATCCAGACTTGATCCCGAATGACCCTAACTATGGAAGCCAATGGCACCATCCAAAAATAGATACACCGACTGCGTGGGAGAGTGTGTTGGGAGAAGAGATAGTGATCGCTGTTTTGGATAGTGGCATAAACCCTAATCACCCAGACTTGATCACTAACCTTGTCCCTGGATGGAATTTTTTTGACAATTCATCGAACACTGTTGATACAGTAAATGGACACGGTACAAAAGTTGCTGGTGCTGCTGCTGCGGTAGGAAACAATGGCGTTGGAGTCTCAGGTGTGGCCCAAAGGGTCCGCCACATGCCCATTCGTGTATCAGATGATACGGGGTCCGCTTACTGGAGTACTATGGCGAATGGTCTGACTTACGCAGCAAATAATGGTGCTCGCATTGCCAACATGAGCTTCAATGGAGTCAGTGGTTCAGCGACTGTTATCAATGCCGCAAATTATCTTCGCTCAAAAGGCGGTGTTGCGGTTGCGTCAGCTGGTAATACGAATACAGATCAGGGATACGCCCCAAACAGTAGTATCACCGTTGTTGCTGCTACTGACAGTGCAGATAAGAAAGCGAGTTTCTCAAGTTTCGGATCCTACGTGGACGTGTCTGCTCCCGGGGTAAGTATACACACTACAAACCTTTCTGGTTCCTATAGTAATCATAGCGGCACCTCCTTCTCCTCTCCTATCACTGCCGGTATCTACGCCCTCATCTTTGCTGCTAACCCTGCTCTCACTCCGACCCAGGCCGATAACATTCTCTTCAATAGTGTCGACGACCTCGGCGAACCCGGCTGGGATCAATACTACGGCCACGGCCGCGTGAAC
>DZBU01000009.1 GCA_022730015.1 Candidatus Elulimicrobium sp.
GCACAAAACGTTAAGAAAAACAGCACCTGCATGCTGTTTTTTAGTTTTGTGAAGCGGAGACATTTTTTTCTCCTCTTCCCTAAGGAGAAAAATAGTCGAGCTGGGGCAGCAAGTACTTATGAACAAAGTGAATTAGTAGCTTGCGCCAGACAAGATTTATTCGTGACCGATTCCTTTTTCGTGTTAAACAAAAACGCATCTCAGCACTTTCACTTACCCCTTACTTTGACACCATTCCCTCCCCTATGGTACCCTCCCTTGTCCTGTTCTTTACAACGTTGTTTTTCAAGGAGGCACTACATGGATGGATCTAGAGATTACCCGTACGGCAAATTGGTGTTGAATGATGCGCATTACATCGCAAATGCAGCCAATCAATTCCTCATGGCACTGCAAGAGTTTTCGGAAAGCGGCCTGCGGGAGCAAGAAAACAACCAGCTTGCACAAAAAGGAGTCAAGCTTGGTGATTCGCTACTCCGCACCGCGCAAATACTTACCTCTCGTGGCGTTTTTTCCAAAGAGCGTTACCTGAGTGAAATCCTCATCTACAGTTCAGCGGTGGTCATCGGATGTGAAGTGTGTGCACTTACGCATATCGACAGCGCCGTGCGCGCAAAAGTTCCCAAGGAGATCACGGAAAGCGTGAATGCGATCGCCCTCTACATTCTGTCGCAGGCCGATGACGATACGTACCTTTTATTTGATTCGTACGTTACGCACTGGCAGCGATTCGAAGAGTGGCCGTTGCTTGCAGACGACAAAAGAACTAACCTCAAGTTCTACAACCTGGTTGCTCTCCTTATGAGTATGGTGGTTCGCAAACGTCGTTTGCTTCGCTTCCATGCCAAAGAGCTATTCACCAAAACGGATGTCATTCCAGAGGAAATCCTTGAAGTCGCCGGCATCGCACAAGCCATGGGCGGTTTCCCTTCTCGTTGGGAAATTGTCCACGTCTATGATGTCGCCAAACAAATCAGCAGCACCGATGAACTGAGCGATTCATGGAATAGCCTCTTAGGACTCATTCCCGAACCGCATCACACGTAACCTTTCAAACACCGCAAAATAACGCGGTGTTTTATTTTTCCAGAGACTCCCTCATCTCACGACTGTACGTCGCGCTTTGTTCATCAAGTTCGGTATTGTCGAGCAGGTGCCTCGTTTTGATACTCGCAAAGTCTGCCGACGTATCAATTAGCGCTAGCTTATAGAGTATCTCATCAAAGTATCCGGGTAGGATGGTCTTCCAGGTAAGCGGGAAGCGTACTTTAGAAATGCGCTCCACTGGGCGGGTAAGCTCGTTGGTGCAGTTATTGGTGAGGGTATTGTACATGCGCGGACTTTCGTACACGGCGTTGATACTACTGGCAAGCTCGTCAAACAGCCTCCTCGCCTGCTCAGCGTTGGCCTTAGTTGGGTAGAGGTACACCCGCTCATCACGGTGTCCGGTGCGAACCCCTACGATATCCGCTTCCGAACCAACGACGTAGATGATCTCAAACTGTCGGAGTAATCCCAAAAGCGGCGAAAATTCTTCCTCTGGTTCCCGACGGGTTTCTAACGAAACCACTATCTGTTCGCCATCGGTAAAACCAAAACTGAGAAAGATGTGCGCCAAACCTTCAAACTCATCGAAGTGAGAAATGAACACGTCGACCGAGTCGATCTTAGTGAGGTCAAATGTCCTAGTCTCATATTGTACTTCAGCTTGTTTAACATCCGTCCAAATGAAATCACGATAGTTTTCAATAGTGATCTGCGAACTAGTGGCTGAGTAGATAATGTGCGGCAGCTGCTCGTGGCCAAGCTCCCAGTCACGATCGTGTGATGGCCTAAACAGAATGATCAACAGTACATAGCCAAGCAACCAAATCCCTAAAATGTAGAGGGCGACCTTCCCCACTCTTCGCCAAGCTTTGTGCATTTTTTTATTGTACTTCAAGATGACTGCTTCTGCATGTATAAATGGGATAACCTAATGCTCAACCTAGTTAAGAATTCACTGTACAAGCATATTATTGCTCTCAGGAAATTAAATTTGGCACAGCAAACTGATCGTTCTGATTCACTCTAGTGCTATACTTTTTAGAATATGCATTTTGTGACCGACATTGTCGTTTCAGTACTGACCGGATATTTAGTCTTTACCAATTTTCTTGCCACAGAGATACAATCTTGGTTTATCGACACTTCCGAGACTTCGGTCATTCTCACAGGAAGCGACGAGGGGATTCCTGGCCTATCATGGCTTCCTAGCTTCATTGGAGACGCAATTCCCGATGTCCTGCTCCAAAGTGCGGAATATCAACAGGCAGCAGTCAGCGGAGCAGCAGGACTTACCGGTAGCACCACCAACGAACCACTTGAGGCGATCGTGAATATCTTCTGTACTCTTACTACAGATGATTACATCCGTACAACAACTGGCACTGGATTCTTTATTGATCCAGATGGTGTCATTATGACCAACGCACATGTTGCTCAATTTCTTTTATTTGAAGCAACCACGGAAAACGGGGAGACTGACTGTGTGATACGTGGTGGCAATCCAGCCGCCCCGCAATATCAAGCTGAGCTTCTATATATTCCACCAGCTTGGGTGCAACAAAATGCTGCGGTAATGAGTGCTGCAATACCAATGGGAACAGGTGAGCGTGATTATGCATTGCTCTATGTCAGTAAACGAATCGATGACACCCCCTTGCCTGCTCGCTTCCCAGCATTAGCTTTTGATGCAGAACTTTTACCAATCTCAATGAGAGGCACAACTGTTATTGCCGCGGGCTATCCAGCAACTGATCTACTTACAAACGGGCCAAGTGCAGATCTTCTTCCACAAAAAGCAACGACGACAATCTCCGAGCTCTACACCTTTGGCTCCAATTACGCTGACGTCCTTTCAATCAGAGGAAGTGTTGTTGGTGCAGAGGGAGCCTCTGGTGGTCCGGTACTTGATCAGAATGGCAACGTGATTGGAATCATTGTGACACGTGGAGATGACAGCGTTGATGGACCAGGTAGTCTACGAGCCATCACCCTGTCACACATTGAAAGAACTCTTGAACAAGAAACGGGATTTTCATTAGCACAAAATCTTGGAGGCAACCTTTCCTTCCGGGCGGAGATATTTGCCAAGACTATGTCTCCTTTTCTGCTAACCATTTTGCAGCAAGCTAACTATCAGTAGAAGTACACCAAGAAGGGGCCCGGCGCAAAGCGCCGGGCCCCTTCTTGGTGGAGATTATGACATCAGTCAATTTCCTCTACGCATTTACTAGAGAGGATCAGTTGCCTCTGGGGAGGTAGTCGAATCAGCTGGGTCTACTTGTTCAGTACTGTTACTCCCCTGCTCAGGCAACTCACTCGTCACAGATCCCTCTTCTGTGTTTTCTGTCTCAGTAACAAAAGCCTCTTCATTTACCACTGGAACTGGTGTGTGATAGCGCTCCAAAAGAATGAGCATATCCTGAGCTAAAGTATGCGCCTCCTCAGACAAAGCTACGAAAGTCTCGTACTCATCAGTTGATGAAGCCATTTTTAATTTCAAATCAAGCACTGTTGTTTGACCTATCTGAACCTTCTCGATAACCGCTTCATCAGTAACCGTAGCTAGTAATGATTCAATTTGGGTCATCTTGGTTGCAAGGGCTTCGGTTGAACTGGCAATGTTTGCTGACTTTTCTTCACTAGTCAACACAACAGGAACAAGAGTATTTATGTCTACTGCCTTAGCAACGACCAATTCATTGATGAACACGATCAATCGCTGTGACCGTTGAAGTACTTCTATCAACGAATGACGAGCCGCTTGTTCATCTGTTTCTGCCAAGATAATGACCGATTCAATAGAACGTTCCAAATCTTCAATTCGACGCGTCACACCAGCTTGTTCTTCAGCTGAAACCACTTCGCCAAGGACACTGCGCAGCTCATAAACACGAGTAGTATTTTGCTCTACTCGAGCCATCAATTTGTCATACGCAGGTAATGTTGAAGATGCACTCTGCTCAATCGACTTATCCCGGGATTCATCAATCGCATCTGCAATCAGGCTATTCGTTGTTTTTGAGGAAGCGTCCTCCCCACTGATTATCGACAAGGCAGTCGTTGTCTCTTCCTCTTCTTTCAAAACAGCCGCTTGTACTTCAAGTGTGGTATCGAGCGCAATGGAAGCAATCGTAGCCTCATCAGCATCCTTAGTTCGTAACACTTCGATTTCGCGCTTGGCGTTCTCCGTGTGTGTTCGAACAGCAGCAGCTACCTCCGCTTCAACAACTTCAGTAAGTCGCCCCTCACTTGCCAAAAGACGTGCCTCTGCTAGGCGGCGATTAAGTCGTTCCGTTTCCCACTCTACTTTCTGGAGACTATCAAAAGTAAGCGTACTTCGAAGCTCCTCATTGAATTGCACTTTTACTGCATACAAAGAATCCCCTGGTATAGCATTTTGGGCCATGAAAGGAAGTGTCACGAAGACAAAAGCAGTAGCTAGAGCTCCATATTTAAATAGTGCATGAAACGGAACCTTAACCATAGTAAAAGCCTCCGTCACTGTCGGTGCTGCTTGAACAGACTTTTGTTTGGTCCTTAGCTCAGCCGGGAGTGGGTGATATTCCATGTAGGCAACGACTCGCTCACGAAGCTCACGACGCTCAGCCGCCTGTAGTGTTACAGTCGTAGTGGCTTTTTTGTGAAGTTGTTGGCTAAATTGTTTCATTATGTAATTCGCTTTTGCTTGGCTTTGCGTCGCTCTTCGGCAAATTCATCCCCTGCTTCGATCTTTTGTCGCAGCAGTTTGAGGCCACGATGCAGTCTTACCGAAACGACATTCTCACTCTCCTCAATGAGCTCGCTGATCTCTCGTGGACCGAGTTGATCAATGAATCGATAGATGATGACTTCTCGATACTGCTCAGGCAACTGCTCAAGCAATTCGAAGGCTTTGCGTCCATCAATCGTGGCTGCGAGTCTCTCTACGGTACTCTCCGAAAGATCATCAAACGATCCTTCATCAATCCCTTCGATTTCTAAGAGGGCGTCAAGCGAAGTCTCTTTACGCTTGCGATACTCGTCAATAATGAGATTATTGAGCACCTTATATAAAAACGGTCGAAAAGAATCTATCTTATATCCGTCGCGAATATAAGACCAAACCTTTGTATAGGTATCATGCACCAAATCGATTGCCTTCTCTCGGTTGTTTACCCGCAAAAAGGCGTGCCGAAACAGGGCATCATTATACTCATCGAAAGCTTTCAAAAAACGCGTTTCGTGGCCACTTACATTGTCAGCTGATTCCTTCTCCGCCATGTAAGCACCATTATATACGTAGACGAGCGAACAGGCACTTTCTTTCACGACTCCGGTGGATAAAAGAGAAAACCTCCCGCTGGGGAGGTTTTGGGGTACATACAGCCCCTTTATGAGTCAAGAAAAGAGGATCTTCCACTTCACCAAGGCATTGTACGATACCAATGATGATGAAATGAGCAACCCTCCCTCGAATATCCGTGGGAATTCGCTTTGAAAAATGATTCCCAGCACCAAAGGAAAGGCTATATTGATCCAGGCAGCAATGCTCCTTGGTAATGCTCGCGGCGCGATAAACAGCAAAATCCATAGCAACCATACTCCTATCACGCACGAAGTAATCAGTCCCAAAGAAAAACCTGCCTGTGGATCGTGGAAAAAGCTATACAAGAGAGCACTCACTAGAAAAATTGCCAGTGTCGCCATAACCCCCATTACGATGCTTAAAGATACCAAAGCGATATATCTTCCGGTAACCATGATCTACTCCTTTCTTTAAAGTACGGTTTGTCTGTTCGCTTTTATACAGAGCAATTAATCTTTAGTCAAATACCCCTCCTCCCTAAGAGAGACTACCGATGTGTTGCAACAGCTCTGGAAATTGTTCAATCAGGAAGTGATTCTTGTCTTCAAAAGTCACCAGTTCGGCCTCCGACAGAGCGGATTTGTACTTCAAGGCATGCTCATACGGCACTAGGAAGTCGTCTTTGGAGTGGAATATCACTATTTTCCCTACCTTTTTTGCTAACTCTCCTACTCTCTCTGTGTTAAAAGCAAAGTCACCACCATCCTCACCCTCGAAGTCAGTTTTCTCAAAGGGCGCTGCCAGCAAAAACAGGGCTTTGATGGTAACTGGTAGTTCATTTTCAGTCAGATACTTAGCCAGAAAATATCCCCCCTGTGACCACCCCACCAAGATAACCTCATCGTGTAAGTACTCAAAATACCGCTCAAACCAGATCTTCCACTCCCCGTACTTGGCATTCTGGCTATTTGGCATGGCGGGCATGAATACCTCATACGAGTCACCCAGATCGTCTCGAAAAGTACTCGGCCATTTTTTTAGCGTCTCTATCCCTGGTAGATTACGAAGTTCTTTAGTCCTCAAATGCTCGAGAAAATCTTCATACCGACTATACGCAGTACCACCATGAACATACAATACTTGTTGTTTCTGATCAGAGCCACTCATGTTTTTTGAAATACCAAACTCCAATCATTACCAAGCCAATTATAATGGAGATCACAAAAGCAAAGGCGAATGGTTGTTCGGCGAATGGTACTGGTACGTTCATACCAAAGAGCGATGAAATAATAGTCGGCACAGTAAGCAAAATAGTAAGTACCGTAAGGGTTTTTATGCGATTGTTCAGACTATTGGCCAAGATTGCTTCAGAAGCTGTGCGAACGTTTTGAATCGTTTTAAGCAGGGTTCGTGCCGAGTCAACCGCCTGCATATTA
This sequence comes from Candidatus Elulimicrobium sp., assembly GCA_022730015.1. Taxonomy (GTDB): domain Bacteria; phylum Patescibacteriota; class Minisyncoccia; order Phycocordibacterales; family UBA918; genus OLB19. Next base: position 6,769 of record DZBU01000009.1, read on the forward strand.
TCGATCCGAAGGTCCTCCATCACCTCCCTATCCTCTTCGAAGATTTGAAAATAATGACCGTTCATAACTTGTTGCAATGCAACGTTCGTCGGCAAAAGTGCAGCAACCATGTCATTGAGTCGTTGTTCGTAATTCACAAAGCGAAGGATCTCCTTATTTCCTATTTTGCGCAGCTGGACACGATCACGGTGCACCGCCCGTCTGAGTCCAATGAGTTGACGTTCAAACGAGCGAGTAATGACCTCCATCAACTGAATAAACAGGTTGGTTTTTTGCGTAGTGTGTACCTGTATCTTACTGCTCCAAATAGCCTCAAACTGTGGCACTGGGCGAAGAGCGACCGTCAGAACAAAGGATTCGCCCATCACCACAAGCAGTGGTGCCGTATCAATATCTTCGGTCTGCTCATTGTAGGGATAGCGAGTGAAGAAATACACTAATCCCTCAGAACGTTCAAGACGCGGGACTTCAAAAAAATCTTTTGCGTCTTCGAGAATGCTCGTATCAAGATTCAGTTGTTCTGTAAGCTGTAGAATCTCTGCCTCTGTTGGTGATTCAGCGTGTATCCACACACCATTTCTCATCCCCTCAATTTTTTTTAACTCGGGATCCTTAACGGTACGAAAGTAATGCGTTATCATGCGTGAAAGTATATCATTTATGGTAATACCACTCGCATTTTTTACCAAGAGGTGGTATATTTTGCGGACTCAAATCAAATTTGTGATTGGAGTCGAAATTGATCGGAATGTATTTAAATACATTCCCTCTTCGTTCGGATATGTAGGAATGCTACTATTTCTACATATCACTCACTTCATCGGGGTGTAGCATAGTGGTAGTGTACGCGGTTTGGGACCGTGTGGTCCGGGTTCGATTCCCGGCTCCCCGACTAAATGGTAAAAGCCTCGATTAAATCGAGGCTTTTACTTATTCAGCAAAGATTGTACTGTTTTCCAGTACAAGAGAGAAAATTTAGAAAGATAAGAAACTATCACTGATTTCACATGAGACAAGAGAGATGGTACAAGCACACAAGTGATCCCTGCCTAGATATGTTTCACGTGAAACGTTTACTATTCAGTTACACGTGTAACCTCTGCTATGTAGCGAAGATATTACTTCCGCACACTTGTGACGTAACGTACAAATGAATCAGCCAATCACCACATTTGGAATGTACTTTGCAGTTGCGTATTTTTCAAGTGGAACTACCCTTATTGCAATCACATCAATTTCCCAACCTCCACTGTATCCATGTTCAACAATCCAACTTTCGATAGCACGATTTAATCTACTGATCTTTGTTTTGTGCACATTTTCCTCAGGTCTCCATGTTCCACATGAAATCGCGTTATCTAGATCCTTCCTTGTTTCATATGAAACTGTTTTTACTTCAATAAATCTAATTACTCCAGTTTCACGTGCAACGATATCTATTTCACCCCACTTTCTTAAGTAATTAGTATCAAGTATTTCAAAACCATGCCGCCTTAAGTATGCAGCAGCAATTATTTCACCATATGCGCCGATTTGATTTCTTCTCCCTTTCTTCTCTATTTGTTTCATATGAAACGTTTCACGTGAAACATATTAATTTTATAAAGCATTTGCCTCTCAGCATATGGCCTTAAGTATAGCAATATCTTTAAAGGACACAAATACTTTATACCTGTTGATTGTCCTTTATCCACCTATTCACCTGTTTATCCACAGTTTTTAGATACAAAACAACACCTGTAAACAGGTGTTGTTTTGTTGTGCTGTTGTGCGGCCAGGGAGAATCGAACTCCCCACTAATCCTTGGCAAGGACTCATTATACCACTTAACCATGGCCGCAGCTTTATTTTGATAGATTCTTTACCGATAATTCAATCCAACGGTCGAGCTTATGTTTCAAAGCTGTGCTGCCGATTATAGTATTTCCTGTGCCATTGTGCAATGTTTTCTTTGTTGGTTTACCTAGAATGATCTGATTCTTGTGAAACTGTGCGAAGGGAAGTTTAGTGGCACGTTGCCATTTTTTCATCATCATTTCTTCTTTTAGATCACTCGGTAGAAGTAGCCAAAAGCGAATTCTGTTTTTAGGTACGCCAAGATATTCCTGAACAAACAAAATGAATATACCGTGAGCATTCATTCGCGTGGTTGAGAGGCGAATCACTCCCTTATCTTTCTGATTGCCTAGTGCCATGTAAAGGGTTAGTCCGGCAATGAAAAGAGTGTCCTTTTTGTAGTGTTTATACTCTGTTTCTGCAGCGCGATCAATCTCAATGTACTGTGTTCTTCGTTCACCACGCCGCGCGTTATTGATTAATTTCAGGCGTTTAGCATTCTCAGCACCGGCCCGCCTCACATTCTGAGAGGTCACTACCGCTGAAAATGACTTGTCTTTCAGCCATTCTGAGGCTGTCGACTTGGAAATATCACAATATTTAGCAATCTCTTGCAACGTAAAACCCCGCTTACGCAAACCGATCGCTTGTTCATATTTCTCCTGATTCCGTACCATATGTAATGTATATCATATACTACTCACAATGGTTCGATTCATCTGTTGGTAACCTCTCAACACGAGGTCTTTCCCTAGTTAAACTCAAAATTTTTTAATTGAGGTTTTGTTTTTCTTTCGTTGTCTCTAAGAATCGTCAGTATCAAGCTATTTAACATTGCCAAATAGACGTTTTCGCCGTATGATGATGCCACCTAGAAATGCGCCTATGGTGAAATGGATATCACAACTGACTTCGGATCAGTCGTTCTGGGTTCGAGTCCTGGTAGGCGCACAATAAATTTCTGGTACAATTCACCAGATATGTCCATTCGTCAGATAGACATTCCAATTGAAGTGAGGCAAGTAGCAAATACCTTAGAGAATAAGGGTTTTGAAGCATATATTGTCGGTGGCTGTACTCGTGATCTACTACTAGGAAAAACCCCAAAAGACTGGGACCTAACAACAAACGCTGAACCAGCGCAAATTCAGGCACTTTTCCCTGAACACTATGCCAACAACGACTACGGCACGATTGGTATAAAAACAGAATCAGATGACCTAACTCTCAAGATTATCGAGGTTACGCCATACCGCTCGGAAGGTACATACAGCGATGCCAGACGTCCTGACACCGTCACCTTTGGTGTTTCGCTGGCAGAAGACCTGAAACGGCGTGATTTTACCGTCAATGCTCTAGCTTTTCGTATTTCTACCGGTGAACTCATTGATCTTTTTGGTGGGGAAGAGGACCTTGCAGCCAAGCGACTGAAGGCTGTTGGAAACTCTGAGGAGCGATTTGCCGAGGATGCACTTCGTATGATGCGAGCTGTCCGCCTGGCCGCCGAACTTGATTTTGTAATAGAAGGCGAGACCATGGCTGCTATTGTTAAAAATAGTAAGCAATTAAGTCGCATTTCCATCGAACGGGTGGCTAGCGAGTTTTTGCGTACACTCAATTCTCCTACCCCCATGCAAGGTATTATTTTCATGGAAAAGCTGGGTTTGTTGGATCATTTTTTACCAGAATTACGGCTTGGTATCGGCGTAGAACAAGGAGGAGCACATGCTTACGATGTCTACGAACACCTTTTGCGCACTATGCAGGCTGCTGCTGACAAGAATTTTTCTCTGAAACTCCGTTTAGCGGCACTTTTTCATGACATCGCCAAGCCACAAACGCGTAGAGAGGGAGGTAAAAATAAGCAATATACCTTCTTTGGACATGAAGTAGTAGGGGCACGAATGACCAAAGAAATACTAGAGCGCTTAAAACTTCCTCGTGAAATGATCGACGAGGTGGTGAATTTGGTTCGCTGGCATATGTTTTTTGCTGATCCTGAAGAGGTTACCTTAGCAGCAGTTAGACGAACTATTACTCGGATCGGTGAAGATCACATTGAAGAACTCCTCAATCTCCGTGTTTGTGACCGTATCGGCATGGGGAGACCAAAGGAACAGCCGTTTCGTTTTCGCAAATATAAGGCTTTGGTTGACCAAGCCCTCCGCGACCCTATTTCCGTAAAAATGCTCAAGATTGATGGTACTCGCATCATGGAATTGACCGGGGAAAAACCAGGAAGAATGCTTGGCTATGTATTGCACGCACTGCTTGAAGAAGCACTAGAAGACGCTAACAAGAACACAGCAGAGTACATGGAAAGACGGGCACTTGAGCTCATGCAGCTACCCGAAGAGAAACTGATCATACTTGCTGAAGCAGGAAAACAAAAACAGGCTTCAGAAGAAGCTGCTGCCTTAAAAGACATTGCTCGAGAGCACCACGTAGGATAAAAGACAAATTGTAAAAAAACGGCTCAATTGAGCCCTTTGGTTTTTCACCATGCAATAAAAAGACCTGAAGGAATCGGGAGCCAATCTGTGATGGTGATTAGCTGCCGGTGCCTTCAGGTCTTATAGTAAACGAGCTTGCTATTGGAGGATTATGGTAATCCAAGTGGGCGCTTACTAATGAGGCTAACCCGATCCGAAGCTCTACGTTGTTGCGAGAGATGCACGTTTGGTGACTTTGCGCTTGTAGAGTTGCAATGTCTGTACTCTCTCTAATAGGGTGGGATGTTATGAACGTTTTGAGTAAGAGTCTTTCGACTCTTGGAGGTAATACTCAATTGTGTTTTGGAAGATCTCTTTAAGGGGTACCTCGAGGGAGTTGGTTGGAAGTGTTTCCACTCAACTCTCTCGAGATGCCTGCTCGCCCTTTCTGGGCCTACCAATATAGTATTCTTACTAAAGGACAGTGTAAAGGACAACACTGTGCATAACTGTTGATAATGTGTCCTTTACAACTTTTCTTGACTAAATTGTGTTTCGTGTTGTTTTAATATTACAAAATTTGATGTAATTGAAGACCGCTTATGTGTGGAAATAGCGAAACATCCCGCAGACTGACCTAGTTTTCAATGGGGACGTTCAGTATGATTATGAAAACGGGAAGGCGAGGACGTTGAGTCTTTGTCGCACAAAAGTGGTTGAAGTGCCCTTATAAATCAACACTTAATTCAACAGAGACAGGGCAGTGGTCAGAGCCCATTACATTTGGATGGATGCGAGCATTCTTGATGAGGGGAATGAGATCCTTTGATGTCATAACATAATCAATGCGCCAACCGACGTTCCTTTCACGCGCGCCACCGAAGTGCGACCACCAGGTGTAAAGCCCAGATTCATTCGGATGGAAGTGTCGCAGGGTGTCAACGAAACCTTTCGCAAGCATAGCGTCGATGCCAGCGCGCTCTTCGTCGGTGAAACCTTTCTTGCCACGATTTTCCTTCGGTCGAGCAAGGTCGATTTCTTGGTGAGCAACATTAAAATCACCACAAAAGATAACTGGCTTTTCTTGCTGCAAACGATCCATGTACTCAAGAAAGGCTGGGTCCCACTGCTGGCGCATCGGGATTCGTGAAAGGTCATCTTTGGCATTTGGCGTGTAGACCGTACTAACATAGAAAGGTTCAAATTCCGCTACCATGGCCCTACCTTCTTTAGTAGTATCACCGTAGCTGTCGGCGAGCTGATATTTGGCAGCAATATCTTCCGGAAGACCGTTGATCACCTCGATTGGGGAGTGTCTGGTGAAGATGGCCGTGCCAGAATAGCCTTTTTTCTCCGCTGAGCACCAATATTCATCATATTCTGGGAAATCAAGATCAATCTGGTCGTGATTTGCCTTGGTTTCTTGAATACAGAGGATATCTGGCTGATGTTCTGTTAAGAAGGGTTCTAATAGGCCCTTTTTGTGAACCGCCCGGATGCCGTTCATGTTCCATGAGTAGATCTTCATAGTGCTAGTCTACCTGATAATCGGAAACCGTAAAATCTATTCTCCCTTCGACAAAACCCACCCTACTACTCTCCCAAAAAATATTCTTTTCAGATAAAATTCAGTCATGAAAGAAAAATCACATTTATTGATGATCGGGGCTCTTCTCTTACTCATTGTTTCTGCAGTTTATTTTTCTTTGCGTGAAAGCTCACAAGAAATGCCCACACCGACTGAGTCTGATGTGGCGAAAGACCCTTTGCTGCAAAAGGCAGATTCTACACTACAAACATTAGAGAGCGGGGTAGAACTAGGGACTGATGGAATAGTAACTGCCCTAGACCTTTCTGGAGTAGCGTTTGATGCTCCAGCGCTCATTACTATAAAAACAGATAGTGATTCTCTGTATGCCATCGCCATTCCAACTATGGGCCTACCTCTGTGTGCCGCACAGGAAAAAATTGCTGACGTATATGAAATCTCACCAGGAGATAAAGTGTCCGTACGAGGAATAACAGACGAAGCAGGACAAATCGTGCCTTGCACCAGTGAAACACATCAATTTATCGTTAGCGGCGTTTACCTCAATACTGACACTGGTCTCGCGTTCGAATATCGAAAAGGACCGGGTGGCTATTCTATGAAAGAGACTAAAGGGCAACAATTCAGTACGGGCACCACGTTTGTAACCGACATCATGCTCACCAATAAAGCAGATGCAGAAGAGCTACTTTTAAGTGATTTCCCCCGTGAACTACCACCAAGTATCAGCCTTCGCGTATATAAAAATTCTGAAAAACTTTTGCCTGTAGAATGGACCAGAACGAAATCAGTTGAATCTAATTACGACTTTGCTGTGACAGAACCAGTCGAGATATCAGTTGGTGGTAAGAAAGCGGTTGGCTATACCATCGACGGGCTATATGCCGCTGATACTTACGTTGTCGCTTTCGGTGACTATATACTGATAATTACTGGCCAATACATCGATTCAGAGTCTGAGATCTATAGAGATCTCGAGAAACTCGTTGATACAGTATCATTCACAAGATAGAGGATTTGCTGCTTTGCGAAGTGATTAGAAGCAAACAGATCGATACTGTACTTACCTAGTGTATTTTCTCCTTGTTAAATATCCACTTTTCGGCGTATAGTGCAAGACATGGAATCTCAAGTAGGGAAAATATGGGACGTGGTTGTCATTGGCGGGGGGCCGGCAGGGATGATGGCCGCCGCCCGGGCAGGGGAGCGGGGCCGTTCGGTGTTGCTCCTCGAGAAGAACGCGCGCCTGGGTGTGAAGCTCTCTATGACGGGCGGCGGCCGATGCAACGTGACTAACAATAAGCCTGACGTGCGCACCATGCTCTCGAGCTATAAGGACTCGGGGAAGTTCCTATTTTCTACTTTTATGCAGCACGGGGTCGCCGAAACGATCGAGTGGTTTGTCGCGCGCGGCGTACCTTTTCATGAGGAAAACGAGGGGCGGCTTTTCCCAGTTACCAACTCGGCCGAGACCATTCGTGAGTCACTTATCACTGAGATGAAGAAACAAGGAGTTGCTGTGCAGACCAGCGCTGCCGTTGCTGGAGTTTCATTTGATGCCAAGAAGTCTGACTTCATGATCACATTAGCTAGTGGGGAAGTACTCCACAGTAAAGCCTGCATCGTGGCCACTGGCGGCACCTCTCGCCCAGAGACCGGCTCAACCGGCGAAGGATTTAACTGGCTTGGCCAGCTTGGCCACACCACACAAAAAGACTCCCTCGCCTTGGTGCCACTGGCTTTGGAGGACGAGTGGGTGTCGCGGGTAAGTGGCGTGACTCTGGCAGATATTAAGATCTCCCTCTTGGTTGACAGCAAGAAGCAGCAATCAAAGCTCGGGAAGCTGCTGTTCACTCACGTCGGTGTCAGCGGCCCGACGGTATTAAACATGAGTAGCGAAGTAGCAAATTTTCTCGAGGGGGGCACTGTCACCTTGGAACTTGACCTGTTTCCAAAGTTCGATGAAGGCGCCTTGCGTGCGCATATAAATGAGCACCTAGCAACTCATTCCAACCGGAAGCTCCATAACGTACTCGCCGAGTTACTACCCCGAGCGTTTGCGACTATCATTTTAGAACTTCTCGCCATCGACAGTGAAACCCCGAGCCACAGCGTACGCAGCGAAGACCGCGCCAAGCTCGTGCAATTCCTTAAACACTTTCCTCTGACTGTGAAGGGACTCCTCGGTTCCGACAAGGCGATCGTCTCCGGCGGCGGAGTCGCGCTCACTGAAATAGATTTCAAGACCATGGGTTCGAGGCTGGTGCCCCACCTCTACCTGGTCGGTGACATGCTCGATATCGACCGTCCGTCAGGCGGATACAGCCTGCAATTGTGCTGGAGCACTGGGTACGTGGCCGGTGACCATGCCTAGCAAGGAGCTATTTTGTGCACCCCAGCTTCTTGACGAGAATTCCCAGTCGGGATTAAGCTATATCAAGACCGTCTGATTGGTCTTTTGATAGAGAAGGAGACGAGCCATGACAACTCTGAATGAAGGTAGGCAGATCATGCTAGAAGCCTGTGAGTATTCGTCAGATCCGATGTTTCAAAGAAGGATGGCCGACCAAGTATTGACCATTACCACTGGTTCTAACCCGTTCCATGTTTGGGAGCGGCTTCCACCGAACGAGAAAGAATGTTTTGGTTCCATGGAGCAGCACCCAGAAGGCATGGAATTGTGCATCGAGCAGTGGATCGAGACCGGAGCAGCGAAGCGTTGGGGTGAAGCATACAAACAAAATTCTTAATAACACTACAGTGTCATCATCAAAACTGGTAAGCATATGCTCGCCAGTTTTTATTTGCTTGCCGTTGCCGAGCCAAGTCGTATACTACGGCAACTCAAACTTATGACCTATCTTGAAACACAGTGCAAACTGCTTCTTACCGAAAAATATCAGGGAGAAAAGACCGAGCAATACGGCCCGGACTGTGAACGTCTGCAAAAAGGGGAACCGTACGAGTATGTCCTGGGGTACGTCGATTTTTTGGGTACCAAAATCGATCTTTCTTTGCGGCCGATGATTCCTCGACTGGAGACCGCCTTTTGGGTGGCGCGCGCTATTGAGGAACTGAGAGGGAGAGGAGGGGAGCTTCGTTTGGCCGACACCTTTGCAGGGGCGGGCAATGTGGGAGTTGCTCTGCTGAAGCATTTACCGAACGCAACCGTTGATATTTGTGAACTTGACCCTAGATTGAAAGAGCAAATTGAAAAGAATATTGCACAAAATGACATTGCTCCCGAACGAGCGCATGTCATAAGCAGTTCGACCCTAGAAGGACTGACCGGCCAGTACGACGCTATTTTTGCCGTACCACCGTATGTGCCCTATGAAGCACTACCAGACCTTGACCCAGAAATGATCGAGTACGAGCCACATTTAGCCTTTTTTGCCCACGAAGGCGGACATGAATTTCACCGTGCGCTTATAGCTGGTGCCTGGGATCTACTACTTAAAGAGGGCGGCACCCTCTACATGGAAGCCGACATGGACCATAACGACGCCATCAGGAAGTTGGTCGAGGGAACAAAATGGTCAAAACTGGAGTTCTGGCCAGACCCGTATGGAGCCACTCCGAATGCGGTACTGCGAAAATAGTGGTGCTGGAGAGAGGACTTGAACCTCCATGGAGTTGCCCCCACTACGACCTGAACGTAGCGCGTCTACCAATTTCGCCACTCCAGCATACAGAAATGTATGTGGGGTATTAAAGCACGATAATACATAAGTTCAAATTACTGATACCTTAGAATCTTTTAGGTCTTGTATTTCTCTACAGCTATGCTTTAATGCTGGTACGAAACGAAGCTCCTCTGACGTTTTGAAGAAAGACCAGTGTGAAGTGATGTTTTGTTTACAATAATTAGATCTACATATATATGAAGGGTTCAATCGTACGAAAGCGCACTGAAGGTTACGGGTTCATCAAGCCAGAAAATGGTGAGAAGGATGTATTCTTCCACGCTTCAGCACTTGTTGATGTCGCTTTTGATGACCTCAACGAAGGTGATGTTGTTACATTTGAAGTTGAGCAGGGTCCTAAAGGTCCAGCTGCAGCAAACGTACAGCGCGCGTAAGTAGCAAAACAAAAAGTGGCGCGGGCAAAGCCCCGCGCCACTTTTTTGAACCAATCTAACCCCAGCCTAACCTGCCGTGTACTGACTGTTTGTTGGTATACTAAAGACACCATGCTCTTTCTTTCTATCGTGCACCATTACTTACTTTGGCACTACTCCCGTGCCTTCCTGGAAATATTCCATGTCTGGCTTAACTTCCTGTGGTTTGTGGTCCACTTCTTTTCTATTCCACAACTCATTCGTTCTTGGCTATCACCATGGAAGCGCATGGTCGAAGACCGTGGTGAAAAATGGAATCTCGAAGACCTCGCCGGCTATATCATAATCGGGCTCATCTCTCGCATCATAGGTTCCATTCTTCGGACTATCATCATTGGTATCGGTCTGATTTGTTTACTCTTTACCGTCCTTGCCGGTTTTTCCGTCTATATTTTTTGGATCGCTGCGCCGTTTGCCATCATTCTTTTATTTGGTTTTGGCATTACCCTCCTAGTAGCATAAGACTTTTATCATGATTACTCTCAACGACAGTAGCAAACAATACGCACCTGCCATTCGACTCACTGCAGTATTGAGTCGACCTACCTTGTCATTACTACGGGGCGCAAGTTTTTCTGGCATGCTTCTCTGCGGAGCTGGAGTAGCGACTTCTCAGTATTTCTTTGCTGGACAATTCTCTACCGAATTACTCGGCGGAACGGCAATCTTCAGTGCACTCTGGTTAGAACAAATGCTCGCGTTCTCCTATCACAATAGCTACTACTTTCGGGGTCTCAATTCACTCATCGGAATCGATGAAGAAGATATCACCGGAGCAACCTACGATGTTGCAGCGGCTGTATTGAAGCATCCAGATGACGCGATACTTGCTTTTTGCACCTCCAGTTTTGGTTCACAGGTACTAATCAGAACAGGCATCCCAACCGAACAGTTAGACGCTTTTCTACGTGGCCAAAGACAAAAAATAACTTCCGCCATGGTCGTGCTTCCTGAAAACGAACTGTTTAGTTTGATCGGTCTTGGAAAGTACCTTTTAATGCACGACACCGGATTTAGATCCTTATTTAGCACAGCTGGTATCACTGAAGAGACTTTCCTTGGAGCTTTGCGCTGGGTGGTTGGTTCATACCATCAGGAGAAACGTCTCGTGCGTTGGTGGAGTAAGGATAATCTTTCTCGCACCACCGGTATCGGTCGAGAATGGGCGTACGGAACTGCCTATACCCTTGAAAGGTTCTCTCGAGATATTCGTACGAGTGCAGTCTTCTCAACCTTAAATAAAGATAGTTCTTTCGCAACGGAAAAAGTCCGCGAAATCGAATCTGCACTTGCTCGAACCAAGGACGCAAATGTACTTATCATTGGTGAAGCAGGGGTCGGAACAATCGATCTTGTAATGGCGGTTGCCGAACGTATGCATACCGGTAAATCGATCGATGCGATATCGGGTAAGCAAATCATCGTACTTGATACCAGTCGATTGTTTGCCGTCCACAGGGATAAGCAGGAGCTGGAGCTAACATTGCTTCAAATGTTTGATGAAGCAATCGTAGCTGGCAATATTATTATTGTAATTGAAAATATCAGCGCTTTTATCAGAGAAGCTGAAGCAATGGGAGTATTCGTTCCAGAACTCCTTGATGAATACCTGGCCTTGCCTCAATTACAGTTCGTTGCCACTGATACCCCTGGGGCGTATCACACTCATCTAGAAACGCTTGGTGCTTTTGCTCGCCGTTTTGTTGAAGTATTGGTCGACAGCCCAGATCTTACTGCGACAACCAGAGTACTCCAGGGCATTGCCCTTCGTATTGAAATGAAGTACCAAGTACTCTTCACCTACGCTGGACTCCATGCGGTCACTATTGCTGCCGATCGTTATATTGTAGAAGGTGTTATGCCCAGTAAGGCGATCGATCTTCTCGTCGATGTTGCGACAAAAGCCAGTCAAACCAATACCACCATCATCACTGATGATTTTGTCTATCAAGTAGTAAGTGAAAAAACCAATGTTCCGGCTGGGCCAATACAAGACCAAGAGCGAGACTTACTGCTTCATCTGGAGGACCGACTGCACCAACAAGTCATCGGGCAGCAAAATGCTCTCAACGCGATAGCACGAGCCATGCGACGCGCACGAGCAGGTATTCAGTCTACCGACAAGCCAATCGGATCTTTTCTCTTTCTTGGACCAACTGGTGTTGGAAAGACCGAAACCGCTAAAGCCCTAGCCAAAGTATTCTTTGGCGGGGAAGATAAAATGCAGCGTCTTGATATGTCAGAATACAGTGGAGAAGATGCTCTCGCACATCTGATCGGTAGAGGGGAAGCACCCGGTACTCTCCCGACCATGCTACGCGAACACCCCTATTGCGTCTTGCTTCTTGATGAGTTCGAAAAAGCGACTCGGCCCGTCCATGATCTTTTCTTGCAGATTCTCGACGAAGGCATGTTCACCGATGCCCGCGGGATGAGAGTAAATGCACGCAACACGATCATCATCGCGACTTCAAATGCTGGCAGTCAGCTTATCCTTCGAACAGTACAGCAGCGAAAAGAACTTTCAACACTATCTCAGGAGATCATTGATCATATTGTACGAGAAGGTGTCTACCGACCAGAACTCATCAACCGATTTGACAGCACCATCATCTTTGAACCGCTCACTCTGGGCGAACAAACAGAAGTCGCTAGCCTCATGCTTGGCGGGCTCTACACACGAGTAAAAGAACGAGGGTACGAGATTGATGTCAGTGAAGACCTGCTTGCTGTACTGGTGGAAAAAGGATACAACCCCGAGTATGGCGCTCGACCAATGCAGCGAGTGTTGCAAGATGTGGTTGAAGAAAAGATTGCACAAAAGATCATTTCTGGTGTGGTGAAGAAGGGAGAGAAGATACCACTTAGAAAATCGGATTTCACTGAAGCCGAATTAGCCGTACAAGGGACATAAAACAGCTGCTTTAAGCGGGGTCTTATAGCTTAAAGAAAAAACAGGCGGGCCCTTCGGGCCCGCCTGTTTTTATTTGAAAGCAACTACCTTAGTTACCTTCTTGCAACAACATCTGCTGCTGGAGCAATTGGATCAATACAAGAAGGAGTTCTCGGAGCTGACTCTGAAGTTCCGTTCGGTCAGTGGTCTTTCCATAATCCTTGTACTTATCCTGAAGACGGTCGCGGTCTCGGTCTTGATCCTGGTCACAATCATCGTCACCGTCACAATCCTGATCGCGATCTTGGTCTTGGTCACAAGACTTACCAGGATTGTCTTCGTCACAACCGTCATCATCGTTACCATGACCACGGTTGTTGTCTTCGTCTTCATCCTCGTCACTGTCGTCATATTCATCGAAGATACCCTCAGCTAAATCCTTGGCATCATCAGCCAGATCCTTGGCATCACTGTATTCTTCATCCTCAAACTTATCCTTAGCATCAGCAAGCAGTTCTTCTGCCTCTGCCAAAGTGCTTGAAGCAGTGTCTAGATCATCTTCATCTTCCTCAGCATCTTCTGCTTCTTCAATTCTTTCAGCGGCGTCTGCAATTTCTTCCTCAGCATCTTCGATAGCGTCAGAAGCTTCTTCCTCAGCATCTTCATCTTCCATGTTATCGATACCCGCAAGGTCCTCGATCTCGTCTTCAGTTAGGTCAATATCAAAATCGGCTTTAAGATCATCAACGAGATCTCCAAGGGCTTCCTCGAGGTCAGCATCATCATAGGTATAGTCTTCGCCTTCATCTCCATACTCCACTTCCACCTCAACTCGATCTGCATACACTTCGATATCGATCTCGAGATCGTCGTATGAAGCGTATGCGGTAAATGCCATGCCGAAAGCTACCACTAGGGAAGCTGCGAAAATGGCTAGTTTATTAGTAAAAGTTACCTGCATATAAATGAGTGTTTTTTATGTTTCTACTTATAATTCGTTCTGCTCCGCAGACACTTCTTTAGTGTACTCCTATTTACCAGACATAAAAAGACCCGAAGGCCTCCGAAAATGAAAGGGTGACCTACGGGTCTGGTATAGGGTGTGCAAGCAACGCTTGCGGTGAAGAACAAAAATGAACTAGGTTCACCATTGATTCTACTCCAAAAACTTCTTGAAACAATTGAGTTATACACATTCATCCGAGCCTTTTGGCAAGCCAGATTGGTCAAGCTAGCTGTATTGACATAGAATATGTAGTATATGCAAGCAAAAAACATCATTATTGCCGCGCTCGCGCTGGCACTCATTATTGGAATTGGTTTCTTACTATTTAAAAGTGGTGCTGATACGGTCGTTGTAGTTGAGGATACTCCAGACAAAACAACTGTTGCAGAAGTCTTGCCAGTAGAACCAGATGGTGGCATTGGTGACGGTGCAGAACCATCATCGGACACTACTGACCAACGAGGAGCTGAAAGCCTCATAGGGTATTCGGTAGAAGGAGAAGAGATTCTGGCCTATCACTTTGGCACTGGAGATCGTGAGATCCTGCTCATTGGCGGTGTGCATGGTGGCTACTCACCAAATACCACTGATCTTGCCAATGAATTGGTCACTTATTTTAAGGAAAACGGAGACACTATTCCAGAGAATCTTCTCGTAACCGTCATTCCAAACCTCAATCCAGACGGTACAGAAAAGAGTGGTACCGCCGGTCGTTTCAATGCTAACAATGTGGATTTGAATCGTAACTTTGACTGTGAGTGGTCAGCTACCGCACTCTGGCGCAGCGAAGAAATTAGTGGTGGTGCGACGGCCTTCTCTGAACAAGAAGCACAAGCCCTTCGTGACTACGTAGTAAAATATGATCCAGCCGCAGCGATCGTTTGGTTTAGTGCTGAGGGCAAGGTTTATCCATCAGCTTGTGGTGGCACACCGAGCAAGGCCTCGGTCGAGCTAGCTGCCACCTTTGCCTCTGCTGCTGGCTATCCAGCCGCAGCAGAATTTAATGCGTACGCGATCACTGGTGACATGGTGAACTGGATGGCAAAAGAAGGAATTCCAGCGATCAGTGTCTTGCTTACCAATCACCAAAATACTGAGTGGAGCAAAAACGAAGCTGGTATCAAAGCTGTTCTCTCTAAATACGCTGAGTAATGAAACGATCACCACTCATTGTCTTTGGAGCGATCCTACTCTTGCTGCTAGTTGGCGCTTCGTTTCTAGTGTTTCAAGAACCAACCGAACCGATCGCACCGATCGTGCCACCAGCTGAAGAGACTATTGGTGTCCCCTCGGTACCAACGAGCACCCAAGTGGTGATTGGCACTTCCGTCGACGGTCGTGCGCTCGAAGCCTATACCTATGGTACCGGCGAGACCGACCTCTTGTTTGTTGGTGGTATTCACGGTGGCTACGAGTGGAACAGTATCCTCCTCGCGTACGAAATGATCGATCATCTCGCAACTAACCCAACCGTTATTCCTGCCAACGTCACAGTGCACATTATTCCCAATCTCAACCCAGACGGACTCTTTGCTGCCACTGGGCTAGAAGGGAAATTTGTCGCTACTGACGTGAAGAGTAACGCAATGCACACGAACGGCACTGGTCGAATGAACACCCGCGGCGTCGACCTCAACCGGAACTTCGCCTGCAAGTGGGCACCAAAGAGTACCTGGCGTAGTAAAGAAGTAAGTGCCGGTACCGCAGCTTTTTCTGAACCTGAAGCGGCGGCACTGCGCGATTACGTGGCCACCATCACCCCCACAGCCGCCATCTTCTGGCACAGCCAAGCCAACAACGTATACGCTTCTGAGTGTGAAGATGGAGTATTACCAGAGACCCTTACCCTCATGAACACTTACGCCTTAGCCGGCAATTACGGTGCCGTACCAGTCTTTGACGCATATCCGATCACTGGTGACGCGGAAGGGTGGCTGGCCTCGATCGGCGTTCCGGCTGTGACAGTCGAACTCGAGAGTCGCACGAGCATTGAGTGGGAGCGCAACTTAGCGGGAGTAGAAGCGGTGTTTGAGTTATATAGGAAATAAATCAAGAAGCTGGCTGTTTTATTATGTTTTCAAATTAAACCGGCGCGCCCTTCGGGCGCGCCGGTTTTTTATTGTTTATCTACCCGGGTGATACAATTAGTTACATCAGCTTAATCACTTTTATATGCAATCTCTTCTACAAAATAAATTCGTTCGCTTTGGTCTATTTGGGATCGGCGGGCTGTTAGCCATTTTCGTTGCTCTGGTGTTGCTCGCGATGCTGAGCAGCACTCGTAGCACTGGGCTTGAGCAAAGCAGTATTATGGATATGGGTTACGCTCCAGCAGGAATGCCGACTTTTAACAACTCTCTCGGTCGTGACAGTATGATGGTGCAAGATTCTGACGGCATGATGGAAGCTGAGTCTTCATATTATTATCCTCCAGTACCAGCCCCAGACGGGTACACCAGCGGGCTTGAGTCCTATGAAACATCAAGCTACTCGGTCACTGCACGCACGAAGGAATTTGATGCACTCTGCGACACACTCACAACTCTAAAGGAGGACACTCAGATTCATTTTAGAACACTTACTTCATCGACTAACAATTGCTACGCGACATTCTTCGTCGCAGAGGAAAAAGTAGAGAGTGTCCTTGCGACTCTTACTGCCTACCGCGGAGTGGAGGTGACACGCGACACTGAATCGGTCACCAGGCACAAGCAACAACTGGAGAGCCAGACCGTGATTTTGCAACAACAGCTCGCACGTGTTGAATCTTCTCTCACTGCCGCACAGACTCAGCTTGACCGTCTCAACCAAATCTTCAACTCTAGCGATGATGTGACTAGGCTCTCATCAGAGGTGACGAAGAGTCTACAGTATATCGATCAGCTAACACAACGAAAGATCAATCTCATCAGCCAGCTCGACACCATCTATCAGCAGTCTGCCGACCTCGCAGAGCGGATGGAAGTCGTACAGTTTGATGTGAACATCATCCGCGCGATTCCACTCATCACCAATAAATACGAACGTCAGTGGGATCAAGCTTGGGAAGATCTGAAAGATGAATTTACTAACACCCTCATTGGTATCACAGCGTTCTTTGGTGTCTTCCTTCTGTGGATCCTTCGCTTTGGTCTGTACCTCTTGGTACTTATCGTCGTACTGCGTTGGCTCTGGAAATTTGGAAAAGTAGTGTGGAAGAAGTGGTAAAATGAACAAACGAACATAGCGACTATTAAGAATTTTCGCCAGTAATTTGTGCTATTCCTGGTACAAATTATCGGCGCACTACAACCTTGATACCGAATAATTACAAAAAGAACGGCCGGGTGCGAAGCACCCGGCCGTTCTTTTCTCACTACTTCTGCACGGTCATTCGATGCTTCGAATAGTCGCGCGCCACTACTGCGTCGACATCAGAAATTTCTGTCCTCGAACGATTCACTTGTCCGCATGGGATTGCAATGATAACCGTCGTACCTTTTCCTTCCTTGCTCTTGATACTGATCTTGCCACCATGAAGTTTCACCAGTTCGCTAACGATCGTAAGCCCGAGCCCACTCCCACCTTGCCACTTGGTGCGAGAAGAATCCGCGCGATAGAAAGGCTCAAGCACATGCGCAAGAACCTTCTCTTCCATGCCAATACCAGTGTCGGACACACTGAGTTCAATGTGTCCGCGGTAGTCTGGCATCACATGTATCTCTACACTTCCGCTTGGCTCGGTAAAAAGAAGAGCATTTTTAGTTACATTAAATACCACCTGTTCGAGTGCGCTGCTATTGCCCCACACTGTCACAAACTCCCCTTTGGCTACCGAAAGGTGGACGTTCTTTTCCTTGGCAAAAGCCGCGAGCTTTTCGTCCACTCCTTCCGCCACCACACCCAGATCACAATTTCCAAATTCGATCTGCTCAGGGTTTTGAAGCGTATTAAAACTGAGTAAATTATTAATGATGTCTGACGTACGATCGAGTTCATCTACATTACCAAGCAGGGATTCGCGCACCGATCGATTGAGATATTTATCTAAGAGTGCCACTTCGATGTTGGTCTTCATCACAGAAAGTGGGGTGCGAAGTTCGTGAGCAATGTTTGCGATAAATTGTTTTTGTGAAGCAAGTGCATCACGTGATGGCTTGAGGGCCAAGTAGACAATGAGATAACCAAAAAGACCCACTGCTGCAATAAAAGCAAATCCTACAAGTAAAAGATCAGCCGTTGGTACGGTAACCCACAACTTAGTGAACGCCATTACGAAGGGGAGGGAAGCCTTTCCGAAACCATGCTGCAATACCAAAACCAAACCGGTGGTAACTCCAAAGAGCAGCAGCAACTCCAACCCGATCACGCGGACCTTGGTCTTGAAATAAATATCGTACCGATACTTATACGCAAATTCGGTAGCCAACCCCACGCACCGTTTGGAGAACACCTTCCACATTTGCTCCAGATAATTTTTTACGGATATTTTTAACATGGACATCAAGTACATTACTGAAGGAATCAAAGTTATGATCCCATAATTTTGCCAACAATTCTTCTCGACTAACTACCTCTCCCGCGTGACGCAACAGACACTCGAGGACGGCATACTCTTTTCGTGTGAGCTCAAGAACGGTATCACCTGCAGTCACTACCAGCGTACCTGTGTCTATCATGATACTACCGATTTGTAGTACTTCTGATGAAACTTCTCTCGGCCGGCGCAGTATTGCCCGCAGTCGCGCCACGAGCTCTGCAAATGCAAATGGTTTGACTAGATAATCGTCAGCGCCAATCGTAAGCAGACTCACTTTATTATCGACTGTTTGCTTTGCGGTCAGTACCAGTATCGGTATGATGATACCTCGCTCACGCAAGGCAAGACAGACCTCAGCACCGTCCATTTTAGGAAGCATGAGGTCGAGGATTACGATGTCATATTCAGTATGGTGTGCCACAATTCTCTCAAGTGCACTTTGCCCATCGTGCACCATATCGGCCGTGTATCCCGTAAGGACAAGTCCACGAGCCAACGCAGTAGCCAACTTTACTTCATCTTCAACGATCAGTACTTTCATAGTCTGTCAGTGCATACAGTTCGACCAGTAGTCATAACTACTCTATGGTATGTCTAAACTATAAAAAAGAACATTGACAAGCAAAGTCAGACAGTGCGTGCCACGATAAAAAGAAAGGCCAAACATATCCGAAGATATGTTTGGCCAAAATTTGAGGTCTATTCCTGTTTTAAAGCGATCTTTTTTCTTGTACCGCAATGAAGAAGCTACCGTGAGCGATGATAAAGCTCAGACTACTAAGATTAAGAAGCACTAAACGGTTGCTGCCGGTTTTGATATCGCTTGTTACTTTGCTATTAGAATCTTTCACAAACGCGACCAGGTAACTTTCGTCACGCACTACTTTGAAAGGTCCTTCGCCACAATGACGACGAGCGGGGTGTCTTGGAGAAATAAACTTTTCGTTCCATTTGAGTACGTCACCTGCCACAAAGTAGCAAGAGGGGAGATCCTTATCGGTCACCTCGTGAAAGGCTACCGCATTGGATATCTCTTCAGCTGCCAGTTCGGGAATTGCGTCTTTGATGCGATTAACTAAACGTTCTGGCACATCTTCTTCATGATCACTCTGCGAGAGATCTTTCGCTGTTTGGTACTCGTTCATTTGAAATGAATGAGTTGGCGCAAAACTCTCACAAATCATCGCTTGTCGAAAAAACATTTCTTGTTCCATGATCTGACTCCTCTGTTAAAGAACATCTATAGTCGATCATAGTTTTTTGTCCATGAAGATTTCATGAAGAAATTTTTAGTAATCCACAGTTTGAAAAACCGGACGGCGCCCTTTGGGCGCCGTCCGGTTTTTCATTGCTACACCACCTTCACAAACCCCCGATGGGGCGACCCGCGTTTCCACATCACACTCTCGAGATAGTAGTGAATAAAACCAAACGTCATTACGAACGTAAAAAGTA
Source organism: Candidatus Elulimicrobium sp. (assembly GCA_022730015.1). Classification (GTDB taxonomy): domain Bacteria; phylum Patescibacteriota; class Minisyncoccia; order Phycocordibacterales; family UBA918; genus OLB19. Next base: position 26,579 of record DZBU01000009.1, read on the forward strand.
GCTCGGTGTTTGAAATAGTTTCACGCAGAATTGCTCCCAGTAATATCGCGATAAGTGGAACGATCACGATGAGCGAAAGCGGCAACAGTGGAATGGCCGTGTACAAAAAATTTCTCACTTGATCTTTGTTTCGATTCATCTCATGTGTGATGTAGAACAAAAAAGCAGTCACGTCGTGGATAAATCGTGCGACAAAGATAGCAAGGAAGAAGTACCCAAACCAGAGCATGGTGTAACTAGTAATCACCATAAGCAAAGTGAGCGCAATGTACGAAATTCCCCAACGTGAGCTAGTCGTGCGGGCAAGGAAACCGCCACTAATCAAAGCAGTGACCAGTGTGGCCAAAATGAAAAAGACCAAGTACGAAGCGTCGAGATCTTCAACAAATCTTGGAAGCATGATCGCAACATACATGACCGCGGTACTAAGTACCAAACCCCAAGTCCACCGTTCATGCCATTTATTTTTCGGCACACCGAACATGAGGGCGATCCCTGTTTGTTGTCGCATGACGTGATACATCGTAGCAGCCAAATATACTGCGACTGCAGTCATGAAGTCGGTCCACAGTAAAACGAAGAAACCAACCAACATGAGCGGGAGACCAATCGTGAGATGATTCCGATAATGTGTAACATACTCTTTGTCCAAAAACCCAATAAAGCTTGCAAAGATATGTGGCATTTCAAAGATCAGTAAATATAGCGGAAGAAAAAGTGAAGCTGGCCCTAGGTAGGGGAGAAGTCCGCGGTCATTGACCATCATGTCCCAAGACCACACCAGAAGCACAAGTGGCACAATGAGAAAAAGACCGAGCATCCATGAGCGGTGGATAGAGTAAAACGACTGCTCGAATTTAATACCATTCATACTTACACCACCTTCACAAACTCCCGATGGGGCGACCCGCGCTTCCACATTACACTCTCGAGATAGAAATGCGACATACAGATGAGGATGATGATACTAAACCCGAATGTCAGTTTTTCTGTCGAGGCGCGTATCAGGTACGCTATCAGGATACCGAGGACTGGGGTGAGTAGCATGACACGGATCGGCACTTTCGAGATAAGCGCATAGAGATAATTCAGAGATCCTCCCTTTGCTCGATTGTAGTCATGTGTCATGTAGAACGAGAAAGCAGTGATGTCATGAATGGAACGGAACGCCAGGATGGATAGGAAAATGTACCCAGTCAAAATGAAGAAGTAACTGAATACGAACAGCATTGAAACTAAAAAAATGTATAGGCGCACATGGGCCGGTGACACCCACATTTCTGCAATCATGATGAGAAGGATGAGGATCTCGCCAATGAGTAAGGCTGGGGAAATATAGGGAACAATCGCATCCAGATACGCTGAGGGATGGACGATGTACACGTATGCAACACTTCCCACAAAGAATGGCACGAGTGTCCACAGTCGATGCAAGATGCCGGGCTTCGCACCCAAGATAAGTCCGATACCAACCTGCTGTCGTACCCCGTGCCATATGTCATTAAGCAAGAAAAAAACAAGACCCCAAACGAAGTTGTAGTACAGCAGCAACGCCGTGCCGGTAAGCAGTAAGGGGAGATACACAAAAAGATGTTTCTTGTAGTACCGCACGTACTGACGATCGAAGAAGCTAAAGAAACTCGCAATGATGTGCGGCAAAAGAAATAGAATTATGTAGAAGGGACTGAAGAGTGCTTCCACCCCAAGGTGCGGCAAGAAACGTGAATCAAGAAGGAACATATCTACCAGAACAATTGTCAGCAAGACCGGCAACACGAGGTATGCGTACAAAAGAACTTTTCGGGAGATCGCCAGTAATTCACTTGGAGCTGCAATTTTATTTTCCATGATATTTTTTATGAACCGCTCGTAAATGCTTATCGGTGACATGAGTATACACCTGAGTCGTACCAATGTTGGCGTGACCGAGAAGCGCCTGCACACTGCGAAGATCTGCTCCGTTTGAAAGTAGATCAGTTGCAAAACTGTGACGAATAACATGTGGGGTTACTTTGCGAGTAATGCCTGCCTGTATCGCATACCGTTTGATGAGTCGTTGTACAGCACGCGGTGCAAGTCGTAGATCACCGCCATCATTCACCTTGCGCCCATACCGAACAAACATTGCATCATCCATGTCCTTCCGGTGCTTTAAGTAATCCTGCAAAGTACTACGAGCAGAATCTGAGAGAAAGACTACTCGCACCTTATCACCCTTTCCCCGAACCGAAAATTCATCGCGGGTGAGGTCGACGTCATCAATAGAAAGTCCGCATAATTCAGAGATGCGAAGACCAGTAGAGAAGAGCAGTTCGAGAATCGCCTTGTCACGTTTACCTTCAAGTGTCTTTTGGTCAGGTGCGTTCATCAGTCGCTTCAGTTCCGCTGCTGAGATAAGGTCAATCGACCGCTCAGGAACTTTTGCTAATTCAATGCGCTCGGGCGAAAGTGCTTCGATGCCGCGCTTTCGTAAAAACTTGAGAAACGCACGCAACGCTATGAGGTAATAGTTCTGTGTACGACGTTTCATGGGTTCCATTCGTCCGCCCATTTTCGTACCTGGTTGCCGATTGAGATGGATGCGAAACTCTCGCACTTGTTCCTCAGTGAGGTCACCAACCTTTTTCACCTTCGCAAACGCAAAAAAGCGCTCCAGGTATCGATCATAATTCTCAACTGTCTTAACACTCCTACCCCGCTCGATCTCGAGGTATTCAAGAAATTGACGTTTCAGCTCCGCAAGACTGTTCATCAGTAGCAGTATAGCAAGGAGGGGGAATGTTTTGCTACACAAGAGAACACTAAAACCTATTGTTTTTTTCTAGTGCTGCTCTTGTCTTTTCGCTTACAGCCGCTTCCGGCGAGTGACTAAGAACCTTCATTGGAGCCCTTTCCTCAAAAGGACCAGAAGCTCAGGCTCTAGAGTTTTGAAAAAACAAGAATGAGATACAGAGTAAGCTGGTTGTGTTTCACAAAAAATACCTGCGGGTGTAGCTTGATTTTTTACAAATTTATGCTACTATAGTCAGAACCTTCACCCCAGGAGTACTTCCAACGGCTAGCGCCGAAGGGGCGCGCAGGTTGTTATTATTCCGCACCAAGCGGTGCCGCCGATGTTGTGAAACAGCATACGAGCGGACATCTACACTGCTAGTCGCGTAAACAAATACATACTATGTTATCCAAGCGAGTAAAAGAAAATGAACTGAAGAAGACACAGCGCCATGATGCTGATACTGGTTCTCCAGAAGCACAGGTTGCATTAATCACTCGTCAGATCGAAGAGTTGTCCAATCATTTGCGCAAGCACAAGAAGGACTTTCACTCTCGACGTGGTCTCCTCCAAATGGTGGCAGATCGTCGCAAGCACCTGAAGTATCTTCAGAAGAAAGATGAGTCTGCTTACGAGGCTCTCATCAAGAAGCTCGATCTCAAACGATAAATTTTCAGTCACACAAACTCGCTCCCCATGGAGCGAGTTTGTGTTTCGCGGTATAGTGTAACTAAGTCGTTTTGCAAAAGTCGACAAGACACTGCCTCCATCGACTCTCGACCCACTCGCTTCCTGCGTGCCCCAACCAAACCCGCGCGTATAGTCTAGGTTCGCTGAGTGCCGAGGAGGTCAGTGTAAGTGTTTTACATAATCAAAGAACTTTTTTAAGAAACTAATTTTATTTTTATATGGGAGTAATCAGACACCCTGATCAACGAGTAGCCATTCTCATTGATACACAGAACCTTTATCACAGTGCAAAGAATCTTTACAAATCAAAAGTGAGTTTTGGTGACGTAGTTGAAGCAGCTCTTGGTGACCGCAAGCTCATCCGCGCGGTTTCGTATGTCGTGAATACTGAGAGCGGTGAAGAGATGCCTTTTTTCGAAGCACTCGAAAAGCTTGGTATCGAGATCAAGACCAAAGACCTTCAGATTTTTTACGGCGGCGCAAAGAAAGCTGACTGGGATGTTGGACTCGCGGTTGACGCGATCAAGCTCGCACACAAAGTTGACGCGATCGTACTGGTAACTGGGGACGGCGACTTTATTCCCCTCGTCGAATACGTAAAAAGTCAGGGTTGCCAGGTTGAAGCGATCACCTTCGGGCGCTCTGCTTCCTCTGGACTAAAAGCAGCAGTCGACGATTTCATCGACATGGACGATGATCCGAATCGGTTCTTGATCGGATACCGACCAGTGCGTAAGGGAGCTGCCCGGAACAGACAAGCGCGTCGTTCATCCAACACCAAGGAAACAACGAAGGTCGTGGGTGCAGATACTGATGGACTATTGTAAAAGATTTGAAAAATTGCCGGCGCCCCCTTTTGGGGGCGCCGGCAATTTTTATTGAGTGGTAGTTTCTTTCTGATTTTGCTATCGTGTGTGCGTTACCACTCTGAGGTGAGCATGACTAGATATTTGTACCCCGGGTCAAATGTCTCATCATACTCATCTCATTAAATATTCACACATGAAATCACGATCGTTTTCTTTAGACCTCGCCGGCAAAACACTCACTGCGGAATTTTCTGATCTCACCATTCACGCGAATGGCTCAGTACTCCTTCGCTATGGAGAGACCGCTATTCTTGTTACCGCAGTAATGGGCGAGAAAGAAAATCTTGGCATGAATTATTTCCCACTTTCAGTTGAATTTGAGGAAAAATTTTACGCGGCTGGTGCGATTCTCGGTAGTCGCTTCCAGCGTCGAGAGGGTCGCCCCAGTGATGAAGCGGTACTCTCTGCACGAATAGTCGATCGAACGATCCGACCACTATTCAACCAACACATCCGAAATGAAGTGCAGGTAGTTGTAACTGTACTCGCAATCGGTGAGGATGATCCGGACGTACTCGGCGTGATCGGAGCATCACTTGCACTCAGTGTTTCAGATATTCCCTGGCGCGGACCAGTCGGTGCGGTGCGAATCGGCCGCAGCAAGGAAGCTAGAGACATCATTCTCAACCCAACCTACAACGAACGAAAGGAAGGTCTACTTGATTTTGAAGTGCTTGCTTGTGGAAAGGATCAGACCATCAACATGATCGAGACTGCCGCCAACGAAGTTTCTGAGAGTGACATCATATCCGTACTTGAAGCAGCGGTAACGATTCATCAACAACTTGAAGCGTGGCAAAAAGAAATTGTTAGCACGATTGGTAAGGCCAAGCGCGCCGAACCAGTTCGAGAACTACCCAATGAACTCGTCACTTTGTTCGAAACGACATTCAAGGAAAAGCTTTCAGCAACACTCTTTTCTAACCTCGCCGGAAAATCACATATATATGAACTGAAAGATGAATTTATGAGTGCAGTTCGAGCCAATGAAACTGTTATCAATGAAACCCTTGCTAGTGATTTCTTTGAAACGGCGATCGATACCGAACTACACCGTGGCGCCATCGAAGAAGGCAAACGTGCCGATGGACGTGCAATGGATGAAATTCGCGAGCTCTACGCACAAGCGGGACGTATCTCTCCAGTTCTTCATGGTTCAGGTATTTTTTATCGAGGAGGAACACACATATTTAGCGCACTCACACTTGGTGGTCCAGAGGCAGCTCAAATGATAGACACGATTGAATCCTCAGACACCAAGAAGCGTTTCATGCACCACTACAATTTTCCACCCTTCTCAGTTGGAGAAACTGGTCGCTTTGGTGGCTACAACCGCCGCATGATCGGACACGGCGCGCTTGCTGAAAAAGCACTCATTCCCGTCATTCCTTCACAACAGGAATTTCCGTACACGATCCGCTTGGTCTCGGAGACGCTTTCGAGTAATGGCTCAAGCTCAATGGGTTCGGTCTGTGCTTCGACCCTCGCACTTATGGATGGAGGAGTCCCAATCATTCGACCTGTTGCAGGTATCGCATCAGGCGTGATGATCAGCGGTGATGAATATGTACTCCTTACTGACATACAAGGACCTGAAGATGAGTTTGGTGATATGGACTTCAAAGTCGCTGGCACGACCGAAGGCGTGACCGCTATTCAAATGGACGTAAAAGTGGATGGCGTACCGCTTCATATATTAGAAGGAGCCTTGGAAAAGGCTCGGCTAGCACGACTACGGATCATCGATGTTATCAAAACTGAAATCGACTCACCACGCGCCACCATCTCATCACGCGCACCAGAAATCGTCGTCGTGCAGATCCTCCCAGAGCAGATTGGCCTAGTAATCGGCAGTGGTGGCAAGACGATCAACAGTATCAAGAACGACACGAACGTAGAAGAAATCACCATCGAAGAAGATGGAACCGTGTTCATCACTGGCAAGAATAGGACCGCCCATACAGCAGCTGATCGAATTCGCGCGCTTACCAAAGTGTATGAAATAGGGGAGCGCCTTAATGCCACAGTAACGAGACTGGCGACCTTTGGCGCCTTTGCTAAACTCGACTCATTTAATGAAGGGCTTATACATATCTCTGAGATAGCTCCGTTTAGATTAGAAACTATGGAAGGAATACTCAAAGAGGGAGAGATTGTTCCTGTTGTTGTCAGCAAGGTAGAAAATGGTAAGATTGGCCTCTCAATCAAGCAAGCAGATCCGGATTTTGCCCAAAAACGAGGACTTCTCCCCCAAAATAAGCCTGAAAAGGCCACAGAGTAGTGAAAAACTCACTCCCAATTCTCTAGAACCATGCGATACTAGAGACAATGTCCAATATTGCTAATCGCCAACCAGTACGATTGCGCACTTACGCGGCTGATTTGGAAGCAAAAAAGAATGAGTTGGCGCATGCTGAGTCATTAGCAACCGCCGCACCCTCGACAGCAGAAAAAAGGGGGGCTGTTCCCTCTGAGGCCGTAGAAAAAACAAGCACTCCTAACCGCTCGACGGATGTAGCTCATACCGTACTAAAATCATCGCAACATCCAAAAACAGAGAAACCTGCTGTAGTTCCTTCAATCAACGACACTGCTACGCATGTTTCTCCGACCAAAATACCAGCCTTCCACGAGCTTAAAAAGAATGTTAAATCAATTCAAGAAAACATTGTCATTGACTCAAAAAAAGAAGTTGGGCACGCTAAAAAATCGACCCAAAAAAACCTCCGGGCGGCACGTTCAAACATTGGCTATGATGCTGCGGTTATTACTGATACGAAAAGTGATCGGTTCAAGCTATTCCCATCGATCATTGCTTCCATTCGTTCTTGGTTGAAAAGACTAGCCGAGGAAAAAAAGCGGAAAAATATTCCTAAGTACACCGTGGCCGAAGCAGATCGACGAAAGGGAGTGATCCAACAGGCGACCTCAAAAACTGGCACTATCTTTTCTGCTGATAATGAAACTATCCGGGAACAGATCAGACGACGTCAACTTCAAAATGAAGCGGAGAATGACGAAGCAGAAACAGTTTGGACACCCTTCACAGAAACTGGCTTTTCGCTTTTGAGAGCACCTGAGATCACACCGGTCGTTACGCAGAATGTAGTCGTTTCTTACAAAAAACCCGTATCCGCTGGAGCAGTTATTGTTGCTCAGACTGATTCACAACCTGAAACTGCTGATACTTTCAAATCAACAGAAGCTTCGCATGGGAGGGAACATTCTGATGCTGACACTCTTGCTGAGGAACGATGGAATGCCGCTCGTGAAAATGACACAAATCAAACCCAAGTCCATTCTGAAAACGTTGAGAAGGAAATTCAAACTCTTGCAACAAAACCAGAGGCAACCACGGTGTCGAAAATACCAACTACACAGCAGTCGAGAAATCTCCTGGCAATATTTGATACGAACACATTAACCGTTCTACTGCTCATTGTTGTCATTTGTGCTGTTGCAATCATTTTTGCAACACGAATGCTTATTGACAAGTTTGACCAACACAGCACGTCCTCACTTGAGATAAACACGACAACTAAACCAGTGCTGGTAACAGAAAACCTTATAAACATAACTCTATCTGTGCAAGATCTAAACCAAATTCCTGCTCTTCTTGATTCTACTATTGCTTCTCAGGCTTCACCTGAACTCACGGAGTACGCGCTCGTATCAGGAGTGGGTGATGAGGTTGGTGCTTCATATCTATTTGAATTGCTCGGCTTCAATACTATGCCGATCCTTCGCCAATCACTCACCGCTGTTCGCTTTGCTTCCATTAATCAATCAAGACCAGCTGTAATACTTTCTTTCGTAAATGAGGATGCGGTTCGTGGTGGACTTTTGAACTGGGAAATTACTATGCCAACAGATCTACGTGTACTCTATGATATTCCATCAACAGTAACATCATCACTAACTGATGAGCAGATTGATGGATTTGACGTTCGCGTACTTCGTCATAATGACGTTATCGTCCTTGTGTATGGCATTGTAAACAGTAACACTGCAATCATCGCCGCAACTGGGGAAGACTTTGCACAGATCGTAGAAAACGGTCTTTCTGAGTAAGCTATACTGGGTTATATGCAACATGACGAATTTCGTACCAAGCTACAAGCAGAGCTTGAGAAGCTAACCGTAGAACTAACACAAATCGGAACACAAGATAAAACCACCGGTGACTGGGAAGCTATTCCAAACGCTGAAGAGCTTGGTAATGCTGACGAAAATATTGAAGCTGACGCGACTGAGGCGTGGGGTACCAATCGGGCGATTGTAACAGAATTAGAAACCCGATACCGTAACATCAAGCGTGCCTTACAAAAAATTGAAGACGGTACCTATGGAATTTGTGAGATCAGTGGCGAGCCGATTGAGCCAGAGCGACTTGCTGTAAATCCAGCAGCTCGTACCGATATCACAAATCGAGACCGAGAAAGGGAACTTCCTCTCTAACATGTCTATTGCGTGCGTGTATACGGTACAGCCGGATGTGCTTCGTGGTACGGTTGTGACAATTGAAGCTGATATTTCTCGTGGTCTTCATGCTTTTTCCGTAGTGGGATTAGCAGGGAAAGCAGTTGATGAAGCAAAAGATCGAGTGGGGAGCGCAATTAAACATTCTGGATTTACCTCACCAAAAAGCAAGAATCAGAAGGTGGTGATATCACTTTCACCCGCTGACCTAAAAAAGGAAGGACCACTCTTTGATCTTCCAATCGCAATTGCTTACCTGCTCGCAGCTGAAGAAATAACAGCAGGCGCTGTGCGCCGAGCCTTTGTGGGTGAACTCGGACTCGATGGAACATTGCGTCCAGTGAAAGGGATCCTTAATTCCGTCGCGAGCGCTCAAGCTGCAGGATTTAGTGAGATCATCATACCGGTGGAAAATGCCCAAGAAGCAGCCTTGATCGAAGGAATTACCATACTGCCAGCACGTAATCTACGTGAAGTAATCGACCATATTGCACCAAGAGAAATTTCCTCTTTTTCACTTCCGCAACAACCGACTACAGTTATTGCGGGTGACTGGTACGAGAGCAGTGTGGGATTGGAAGATATCAAAGGACAGGAAAGTGCGAAGCGTGGCTTGATCATTGCGGCGGCTGGCCGACACAATGTCCTTATGGTTGGTCCACCAGGTACGGGCAAGACCATGCTTGCGCGAGCCCTTCGCTCACTCTTGCCACCCCTTTCTCGTGAGGAAGCGTTGACTGTAACCGCAATCCATTCCTTGGTGAGCAAAGATTTTAGTGTCAGTACTCGACCACCTTTTCGTAGCCCCCATCACACGGCTAGTCACACTAGTTTAGTAGGGGGTGGGGTACATCCGCGGCCAGGAGAGGTGACACTGGCTCATCATGGCGTGCTATTTATGGATGAATTCCCAGAGTTTGAACGACGTTCTATTGACGCTTTGCGTCAGCCACTGGAAGATCGAGTTGTTTCTATATCACGCGTACAAGGGAGCGCTGAATTTCCAGCTGATTTTATGCTGGTAGCCGCTCTCAATCCATATCGTGGAAGTGAGGATGGTACTACCGATCTAGCCCGAGCCATGTCAGAAACTTATAAAAATAAGGTGTCTGGACCAATTCTCGATCGCATCGATCTATGGCTTGAAGTGCCTCATGTACCATATGAGACACTTACCACACTGACGAAGCAATTGGGCGAAACAGAAAGGGCACGTCAACAAATACTAGCTGCTCGAACAAAACAAAACCATCGGCTTAAACACGCAAAGACCAACACCAATTCTGGCATGACCGCTCGTGACATCGAAACACACATCGAACTCAGTGAGGAAGTAAAAGATCTATTGAAGATATCTAGCGCTAAGCTAAACCTTTCTCCGCGAAGCTACCATCGACTAATTAAAGTTGCTCGTACGATCGCAGATCTTGAAGACAGTGACCATATCGAAACCAGTCATGTCCTCGAGGCGCTCCAGTATCGAGTGAATCTATAGGGAAGAAAAAAGGGCGGGTCGCAAAAAGCGACCCGCCCTTTTTTCTTCCCTCTAAAATGGATTACTGCCCCCACGAACCTCAAAGTGTAGGTGTGTTCCGGTAGATTTACCAGTGTTGCCCATGCCACCGATTACCTGACCTTGCGTAACGTATGCACCAATCCCAACATCATTACGCATAAGGTGTGCGTACAGTGTTTGTGTACCGTTTGCGTGTCTGACAACGATATATTGCCCGTACCCACCGTTCCATCCAGAACTCTTAGAAACGATCACTTCACCGGCTGCAGCAGCTCGAATTGATGAACCGCCACTTCCAGCCAAGTCCACAGCGTTATATCCGTGAATACCCTGCGTTTTGACTGATCCTGGTGCTGGGTGTGTGAATCCAGCCGCTGAACCACTACCCGAGCCTGAAACTTTTACCGGCGCAGCATTAGCAACCTTTACCGGCGCAGTATGCATAGCGCCACCTGGAATAATGAGAGTGTTTCCAACCGAAAGGTCACTGGCTGAAGCGAGCTGGTTATAGGAAAGGATCTCATCAACATCTCCTTCATATTTCTTAGCAATAGAACCAATCGTGTCACCACTCTTTACTATATGTCGCACTCCAGCAATTGGTAAGATGACCAGCGTATCTCCAGGTTGGATGGCACTCGCTTTAGTGAGATCATTAGCCCACATGATGGTGTTGGTAGTGACACCAAACATATCAGCAATTTGTGACAGGGAATCACCGACTCGCACCGTGTACACACGAATCTCTCCCATACCATTTTTCTGTTCAGCAATCTCATCCTCGCCGACTGGACCAGTCGAAACCAAAGTATTTTCCTCCACTACTATCTCCGCGCCACCACGAGCACCCATTGGATTAGGGTTTTGCAAGGCAGTTAAGAGCGGCACATCAGTTGCAGACACAGCTTCAGGAGTGACAGCATTAACAGGAATAGTAACTTCTGGTTCTGTAAATAACTTACTGAGAAGCCCAGCGTTAACTGAAAACGGTACAGCTACTATCAGTAGCAGTATCATGAACTCAGCTGCCAATCGAGTACGTGAAATTAACCGAATATGAGTTATATATGTCGACCGATGAATCCGTGCATCAGAATTTTCATCGATGTCTTGTTTTTTAGGTTGTATAGGCTTTTTGTTAGGTCTCGCCGCAGTTTCTGTCGTTACTCCCGTGCGTAGTAGTAGAAATGAAAAAGAGCAATTACATGCTCTCTTCTGTACCGACAACTTGGTACGCCTGTTATTGTACAAAAGCTAAGCGGGAAGGCAATTGACGTAATGCACTTTTCTAGGTCACCCACAAAATTGAAAAAATAGCCTTGTCTTTAGCCCTGTAATTTCTGTTGACACTGAGTGTTACTTGTAGGCTATTTAAATAGCCTACCTTCATTCTTAGGTAAGCACTTATCTACTCCATGGTATGATGTGCGACACATGTCCGAACATATCTCATACTTAACCGGCCTCAATGATCCCCAAAAAGAAGC
>DZBU01000022.1 GCA_022730015.1 Candidatus Elulimicrobium sp.
GCGCCCAAGGCGCTCTTAACTCTCGTGCTGCCCGACAAGGACTCGAACCTCGATACCTTGGACCAAAACCAAGTGTCCTACCATTAGACGATCGGGCAATGTGTGTCGGCGCGCACTTCGTGCGCGCCGACATAGACTATCACAAATCCTTTTCAGTTTGAAGCTTTTTCCTACTTTATATAAATAGTAGAAAGTACCCCAAGTGTCACCAGCGTACCCCCCAACACATTTCCTACCGTCGGCTTCTCGGCGAGGAAAATGAAGGCGAGGATGATGGTGAGCGCAATACTGAGCTTGTCGATCGGTGCTACGCGAGATACTTCCCCGAGCTGAAGGGCTTTATAGTAGAACATCCAGGAAGCCCCCGTAGCTAGTGCTGAAAGCACAATGAAGATCATCGAATACTTAGAGATCTTGAACATATCTGCAGCATTGCCCTGCAAGAGCACCACACCCCAAGCAAAGAAAACAATGATGATAGTGCGAATGGCAACGGCTAAGTTGCTATCAACATCCTTCACCCCAATCTTACCAAAGATGGCGACCAGTGAAGCAAAGAAGGCAGATAAAAGTGCGTAAACGGCCCAACTCATAGAATATTATTTAGACTCATAAGCAGCTTTAATAAAGGCCGTGAAAAGTGGGTGCGGCGCGAGCGGCCGAGCTTGCAACTCGGGGTGGAATTGTACCCCCACAAAAAACGGATGTTCTTCGACTGGTAGCTCGGCGATCTCCATCAAAGTGCCGTCAGGTGAAGCACCTGAGAAACGAAGCCCAGCTGCTTTGAGACGTTCGATGTAGTCGGGATTCACTTCATAGCGGTGGCGGTGCCGCTCGAGCACCTCGGTCGCTTTGTAGGCCTTGGCAGCGACCGAACCAGACTTGAGCTTGGCTGGATATTGTCCCAAGCGCATTGAGCCACCCATTTCCCTCTTGGCGATCTTTTCGCGCTGCTCGGGCATAATCCCAATCACCAAATGACTGGCAGTGGGATCGATCTCTTCCGTACTTGCATTCTTAAGTCGAAGCACGTGCTTGGCAAATTCCAGTACCATAAGCTGCATACCGTAGCAGATACCAAAGTACGGAATTTCCTGCTTGCGTGCGTACTCTATGACATTTAGCTTCCCTTCGATACCAGTCGTACCAAAGCCACCTGGCACTAGAATACCGTCAAAGGCATTGAGTTTTTTAAGCTGTTTTCTGTCAGCCAAATCTTGTGAGCTTAAGTAGGTGATCTCGGGTTTAAGGTTAAGTTTGTAAGCCGAAAACTTGATCGCCTCAAGCACTGAAATGTACACATCGGAAAGGACGAAGTCACCGGAGTTAAAGTATTTTCCGACCACCGCGATCTTTACCGTATCAACGCCATTTTTTGACTGTTTTACAAATTGTTTCCAAGCTTTGAGATCAGTGGGTTTTTTTGACTTAAGACAGAGGATTGTAAGTAGCTGTGATGAAAGATTGTCTTCCTCGTAATTGAGCGGGATATCGTAGATGCTTTGAAGATCGGGGGACGAGATGACATTTTCTACTCGTACGTTGCAGAAGGTTGCGACCTTTTCCTTACGCTTCTGATCGACTGGTACGGAGCTGCGGCAGATGATCATATCAGCAAACACGCCGGCGCTATTCAGCATCCGCACCGCGGTCTGCGTAGGCTTGGTTTTCATTTCACCAATGGCAGTCGGCACGGGCAGGTAGCTCACCATCACGACCGCGACATTTTCTGGTTGTTCGGTCTTCATCATGCGAATCGCCTCGAGAAAGAGTACGTTCTGGTATTCACCGACTGTTCCACCGACTTCGATGAGGACCACATCAGCGGCCGCAACGTGGGCAGCTTGTTTAATACGCCGAATGACTTCGAGCGGAATATCGGGAACCACCTCCACGTTGCGGCCGCCGTACTCCAAATTACGTTCCTTTTCGATGACCGACTGGTACACGCTTCCCGTGGTCATGTAGTTGATACTCGGCATGTCGGCATTCAGAAAACGTTCGTAGTTACCCATATCCTGATCGGTCTCAAGTCCATCTTTAAGCACAAACACTTCCCCATGCTCGGTTGGGTTCATAGTACCCGCATCAACATTGATGTACGGGTCAATCTTCATGGCCGTGACCTTAAGGCCTCGTGCTTGCAGTACACAGGCGATCGACGAGGACGTAATCCCTTTCCCCACCCCGCTCATCACGCCACCCACGACAAATATGTACTTCGTCGCCGGCTGTTTGGCAGTCGCTTTAGTTGCTGTTTTTTTCATAATACAGAGAAAGGGTTAGGTTCGTAAGTAGCGCGCGACCGCGAGCGTACTAGAAACCAGACCGAGTACCACCCCGATTCCAACAAGTACACCAAATATCTCTCCGAAATGTACTAGATAATAATCGAAAAGATTGAGCTCAAAGAAGGCTGCAGTACGTGGACCGACCCAGATAAGGAGTGGGTAGAACAACAGTAAGGCGAGCACTCCTGAAATAAAACCATACATAATACCCTGGAGCATAAACGGCCCTCGAATAAACATGTTACTTGCTCCCACGAGACGCATGATCGCGATTTCTTCCCGAGAAGTGTAAATAGCCAACCGAATCGTGTTGAAAGTGATCAGTACCGCAGCAATGAGCAAAATACCGAGAATGATGAAACTAGCTCGCTCGGTCGCTTTAATGATGGAAGTTAACGTATCGATCGAATCCTTGTTTCGTGCAAAGTTTATCTCATCGATAATTGGAGTTTGTGGCTGCTCAAGTTCACGTTGCTCATCAAGAAAACGAGCGACACTTTCATACTGCGATGTTTCTTTAGCTTGAATAGCAAGATTGGCACCAAGTGGATTTTCATCAAGCTCTTCAAGTGCCTGCAACGCAATCGTATTATCTTTATTACGTTCGCGATACTCAGCTAGCGCATCTTCTCGTGAGGTGAATTTTACCTCTGCTACATCAGGAAGTGCTTCTACCGCTGCTTTAATACGATTGATCTCTTCAAGTGGCGCATCAGGCACAAAATAAACATTGATATCGACTTTTGATTGCAGTGTTGCAAGCGAAGTGCCAAGCAGCTGGTTCAGAAACATCGTTGCACCAATCACAAACAACGCAATGGTCAATACAAAAATAGACGCCAATGAGACATACGCATTGCGCCAAAATCCAACGAACCCTGCTTTAACTACTCTACGAAACGCGGTGACCATAATTACTTACAAAACATATTTACCCGTTGAATCATCACGAACGATGCGACCTCCATCCATGGTTATCACACGGCGTTCGATCTCATCAATCACTCCTTTGTTGTGCGTGGTCATGATGACTGTTGTACCAAGATCATTGATCTTACGAAGAATCTGTACCACTTCGTAAGTTGCAATTGGATCAAGGTTACCTGTCGGTTCATCGGCAATGATAATGTCTGGCTGATTTACAATAGCACGCGCGATCGCTACTCGTTGCTTTTCTCCACCAGAAAGTTCACTAGGGAAATTCCAGGCCTTATCATCAAGGTCGACGAGTGAAAGGGCGTGCGGAACGTTTTCAGCGATTTCAGCATCAGTGCGTCCGTTGGCTTCCATGGCAAACGCTACGTTTTCGTATGCGGTCTTATGAGGGAGTAATTTGAAGTCTTGGAAAATGGTACCTATCTTGCGGCGATAGTTTGGCAACTTCGTCTTAGGAATACGATGAACATCAAGCGACTCAAAGAAGACCTGTCCGTGTGATGGACGATCTTCCGCAATGATCATCTTCAACAGAGTTGTTTTACCCGCGCCCGAATGTCCGACAATCGAGACGAATTCCTTTGGTGCCACTTGAAAGGTAACCTCTTGCAACGCGGCGCTGCGCCCATCGTTATATATCTTTGAAACGTTATCAAAGTAAATCATACGGGACAGTATACCACGCTATTTTAGTTTGGGAGAAGCATCTATTAAATGAAGAAATGAGCGTAGCGATTATTCTGAATTTAGATCCCAATTTCCGCCTTTCCTTGCCGAAATTGCTGGACCAGATCTGTACTAATCCACAGTATCTATGAATGGTTGAAGATCTCCATTTAATACCGCTTCAATATTGCGCACTTCCGTATTGGTACGATGATCTTTCACCAGTTGATACGGATGCAGTACATACGAACGAATCTGACTACCCCACTCGATCTTAAGTGTTTTTTCTACAGAGAGTCCTCTAAGTTCTCGACGACGCTGTTCTTCCTCAAAAGCAAATATCTTCCCGGCAAGAAGCGCAAGTCCTCGTTCACGATTTTGCTGCTGTGATCGTTCCGAAGAGACGTTCACTGAAATGTTGGTTGGTCTGTGTACAATACGCACTGCCGTCTCTCGCTTGTTTACATTCTGTCCACCAGCACCACCCGAGCGTGCAAATGATATTTCCAAGTCTTCTTCTTTTAAGGACACTGCACTTACATCTTCAATCCGTGGTGAAACTTCCACCAACACAAATGAGGTCTGACGTTTGCCATTACTATTGAATGGTGAAATACGCACCAAACGATGCACTCCCGACTCTTGCTCTAAGAGACCATACGCTCCCCTGCCCTCTATTTCAAAAGTGACATTACGGTATCCATTGTGATCATTGGTATTACTATCGAGAATGATTACTCCCCAGCCGCGCTTCTCTGCAAACTTTTGATACATCTCTACCAGCATACGAGCAAAGTCTTCCGCGTCATCACCACCCGCTCCGGCCACAATAGTGAATATTGCGTTGTTGCGATCATACTTTCCTCTTCCATCGGCAGAATCTTTCAGGTCCTGCAATTCTTTGATCATTGCTTGTGCTTTCTGTGGCTCATTCCAAAACTCTGGGCTCATCATTGCCGCTTCGATTGCTTTTATACGCGCCTCAACTGAACTGTCCATGTCGTGCAGTATACCAAACAATAGTAATGACTGCGCTTGCCAGAAATACCACTCTTTACAAGAAAAACAGTTTGACAATATATGAAAAGGTATATATTAATGAAAGAAGAAACTGTTTGTGGATTACTTTTCTAAAATGTAGTGCCTTACCTGAAAGGAGGTGTACCGTGCATACTTTTACCAAAACCATTACCTTTGCTCCTCTTAGTCGCGGCAGATACCGCTGTAATCAAACCGGACAGATCTTAACGAGAACACAGATCCTTTCATACGTGTACCAATATTTAACACAAGGAGATACCGCACCAACGGCAATAAAAATCCGCCAGACTCCCACAAAGAAGGATCCTGTATCGAACCACGCTTCTAAGTATAGGAGCAAGCACAAATGAAAACACCACTTCCCAGACATCATCACGATGTCTGTTTTTATAAAAAGCCACACACGAAGTTCGTGTGTGGCATACCACTTTCATTTAGAAAGCCCGGCTTCTTTTGTTACCATAATACCCCCAAATTTTACCGTTGCTTCATGGATCAATTTAAGGAGTCCCAATACTTCACAATCATCGATTGCTTGGAGCATTTCGTCCCGTTGTTTAAACGATTCATCAACTGCCAAGGCCAACTCTCTTCGTGTTTCATGTAATTGAGCATTGAGTGCATACCAGTGTTGTTGAACTTCATGGTTACTACTCATTCTGGACAAGACACACTCAGCCTCAAGTTGTCTCAATTTACTACGCAACCAGCGTACTCGATCAAAGGAAACAAAATACGAAAATTCGCTCATGGCGAGATACGCGAATAAACGTGATTCGATGAGCGGTATCTGCTCCATTTCACCGAGCATCGTGGTGAGCGCTTTCATAACTCGCAAAAGTACTCGTTCAGCCTCGGTGCCACCGACACACGAATCTGTATACAAAAGCGAACGATCGGTTTCATCAAGTACTTTTCGAGAAAAAAGAAGTCGATGCCTGGAAAAGAACAACTGGATTGCCTCGCGATTCAATTCTTGCAGATAGAAGCGCTTATATTTTTCAACCTCAGTTACAAACCCTCTACCAATAAGAACCCTTCTCAACTCGGCAAGTGATCCATGGTACCCAAGGTCTCGAGCACTGTATTCGAGATTTTCAATATGAACCTCCCCTCTTGAATGATTGGCGATCTCTATAATCTCATGAAGCAATAACCCAAGAGCTTCTGGGTCGTGTAAAAAAGAGACTTTTTCTCTCTGATTTGACAGTAAAAGCTTTTTCATTTTTACCTCCTATGTGATATCTATAAAGAACAAAACCTTCCTTAAAAAGAGTATTCTTTTCCAATAAAAAAGCAACTCTCTCTCTTTCTTAAGATTGCATGCTTCCTATTTCTATTTTTGATAATTGAAATTACCAAAAACACCCAGCGGAAGCTAGGTGTTTTGTTTTGGAGCCAACACACAGAATCGAACTGTGGACCTCATCCTTACCATGGATGCGCTCTGCCGACTGAGCTATGTTGGCTTCTGTTTTGTGGCAGTAGCATAGCAAATCATTGTCGCTATGACCACCCCTTGAGCCACCTCGCAGAATCGAACTGCGGACCTTTGCGTTACGAATGCAATGCTCTACCAACTGAGCTAAGGTGGCTTTTTGCGCTAGAGAGTATAGCACGTAGTGTTTATTGCAAAAAATACTGAAAACCGCTATACTCTTGCCACTTACTTTTGAGTAGGTACTGTTGTTTGCGCTGGTAAGCAAAGCTTGCCAGCGCGGCGCTTGGAACTAGAATATACAAGCAAGTCTTGCTATTCTATTCCTTACTTGCGCTGGTAGCTCAACTGGTTAGAGCACCCGCCTGTCACGCGGGAGGTTGCGGGTTCGAGTCCCGTCTAGCGCGCAAAAGAGTAAAAGACCGGCCCCTTCGGGGCCGGTCTTTTACTTTAACTTCTCCAAAAACCGATATACCATGAGTGGTGCCCAAATTAGGAAACTGGCAAAACCAATAATAAAGAAGGTTGGGATGAGAAGTTGGAATTTAGAATCACCCCCGTCAAAAAACCAAATGTTCACCAATGCTGTACTCGCACAAGCAAGCATTGCTGCCCAAAATATTCTCAATGTAATTTTTTCCATCATTACTTAATAATACAATTCCTGTCTATAAAAAGTGACGAATGAAAAAAACCAACCGAAGGTTGGTTTTTTATTTGTGTCGACGGGAGGAATCGAACCTTACAGATTCAGTATAGGTTGTCGCTATTTTCGCTAGCTCAAAATAGCTGGCAACCTTTTCGAATCCCCACGAATCGTCTCCCAGACGATTCTCCGTCGACACAAAAAGCCCCGCAGGGCTTTATATTGTGTCGACGGGAGGAATCGAACCTCCGACCCCAGCTTTATGAGTGCTGTGCTCTAACCGTCTGAGCTACGCCGACAAGTCTGAAGAAAACATTCCCCAACCAGTGGCGCTAGAGTACACTATTTTCCTTCCAGCTTCAATAGTTTTTTATCCGACCATTTCCGCTCAGTGTATTCAATATTCGTTCTGCCTTTTCAATATCTTCTGGATAGCCGATCGGTATCCAAAGATCTTGTTCGACTACAGCGATTGGGTAATCTTCAGCATATTCAGCAATAACATCTGTTAGATAGTATTCGCCATTCTTTTCGACCTTGAGTTCATAGTCAAAGATGTGTTCATCTAGCACCATTACGCCAGTAGAAGCAAGGTTTGATGGTGGATGCTCTGGCTTCTCAATCATCTGCGCTAAAGTACCATCAGGATGACGGACCACGATACCAAATCGCTCAGGATTATTGGTGGTCAAGGTAAGCATGGAACGAGTATACGAAGCGGCTCGTGCAATGTCTTGCGCTCCATGAAGATCATCGGCAAACATGAAAAGGAAACGACCCTTGATCAAGTCCTTGCAAAGCCAAAGCGCATGACCGGTTCCCTTCTGTTCAGCCTGATGAACATAGGTGACTCTTCGCCCATGAAACTCACTGCCACAATGCTCTTTTATTTGTTCTTCGAGATATCCAGTCACCAAGATAAGCTCATCCACGGCCGTAGGAAGTGCCTCCACAATATGATCGAGCAAGGTCTTTCCTGCCACCTTAACTAAGGGTTTTGGGACAGTATCAGTCAGTGGTCGAAGCCGGGTACCTTTCCCCGCAGCCAAAATTACGCATTGCATATAGCACGTAGTATAACAAAAGACCTGACAATTAGTCAGGTCTTTTGTACTTGTTGC